>DHHE01000165.1:1451-9845 GCA_002403115.1 bacterium UBP2_UBA4780
TGCCTGGCCGGGAACGGCCGGGCCCTGGTGATAGACCACCACTGCACCGACCTGTCGCTGGTGCCCGAGTACTGGATAAGGCAGGCCCGGAGCACCATCAAGCTGACCTACGGGCACACCTCGCACGGCAGCCAGGTGGTCACCGGCATGGAGGCCCTGCTGGACAGCTTTCCGGTCTATCAGTTTTTTAACGACCATGCCTATTATCGCTACGGCGGGGGAAACCCCCAGGCGCCGGACACGGTCATGTCCTTCTGGGATTACGTTCCCGGCGGCGACCTGGGGAATCCGAACTGGACGGCCTGGGCCGGACTGACCGACACCATGCTCTCCAACGCCAACGGCGCGTATACAATCTATCCCCATCTTCGCAACCTGGTGGTGTGGTCTTGGTGCGGCCAGGTCAGCTGGGCTGATTCCGGCAATATCGCCACCTATCTTTCTCTTATGACCCAGCTGGAGCTGGCATACCCCGGGGCGACCTTCGTCTACATGACCAGCCACCTGGACGGCACCGGGGCGTCCGGAAACCTCAACCTCCGCAACAACCAGATACGCTCGTACTGCCAGGCCAACGACAAACTGCTGTTCGACTTCGCCGACATCGAGAGCTATGATCCGGACGGGCTGGTGAACTACATGCCGCTCTACGCCGACGACAACTGCGACTACGACAGCAGCGGTTACGCCAGGAATTGGGCCCAATCCTGGATCGCCCGCAATCCGGACCACGAGCTGGCCCGGCTGGCGGCCGCCTGCGGGGACTGCGCCCATTCCCAGAGGCTCAACTGCATACTCAAGGGCCGGGCCTTCTGGTGGATGGTTGCCAGGCTGGCCGGCTGGGAGGGGCCGTCGGGCGTGGCCGGGGAAAAACCGCAGCCACTGACGGCCCAGGGATTCACCGTCTGGCCCGACCCGGTCAGGTCGCTTTCTGAACTGAGGTTCTCGGCCCCGGGCAGTTACCGGATATTCAACGCCCTGGGGCAGCTGGTGGCCGAGTGCGACGGCCGGACGCCGCCAAACAAGATGGTCCGGGCCGGACATTACTTCGTCCGGGAGCAGACCAGCGGGGCCTGCCGCCGGGTGGCGGTGGTCCGCTGAACGACGCTCTCAGGCGGGCGAAAACCGTACATTGTCCCTGGAAAGCGGCGATGCGAGACAATAGGGTGCCTCTATTTATTACCTTTTTGACCGCAGACGCGGTACTGCCTACGTAGCCAATACATCATAGGGCTACTACGGCGTAGTAGGCTCGCCCAAATCCGTCATAAATATTTAGCAGGCTATAGCGCCCACCTGCTCCGCCTGCGCCTGCGCACAGAAGCGCTGCGGCGCACAGGTGCGGCGGATGCGGCTAACAGGCCGGGCGAGCCCGCGGAGATAATTTCGAGTCAAATGTTGCATCCGTAAAATCAATTATTGGCGTCCTCCACACTCCCCCTCGCACAGATCAAATAAGGCTAAACTCACGCCAAAGGCGCACAGGCGGGGCAAGCTTTGGTGCTTTGCGGTTGGGTCAAATGGTGAATATTTAGGGACACCCAAAATTCAATCCTCATGACCGCCAAGATCGTAGAGATATTCCACTCCCTCCAGGGCGAGGGGCTGTTTTTGGGCCAGGAGACGACCTTCGTCCGCTTCCTGGGCTGCAACCTGTTCTGCTCCTACTGCGACACCCTCTACGCCCGCGACGAGAAGCGGGCGGCCGAGATGACCCTGGACCAGGTGCTCTCGGCCGTCAGCCTCACCGCCAAGCCCGGCCAGTTCGTCTCCCTGACCGGGGGCGAGCCCCTGCTGTGGGCGAAATTTGTGGCCGGGCTCGGTCCCAGGCTCAGGGAATGCGGCCTGAGGGTCTACCTGGAGACCAACGGGACCCTGGTCAAGGAGATGGCCGTGCTTTCGGACAAGGTCGACGCCGTGGCCATGGACATAAAGCCGCCGTCGGACTGCGGCCAGCAGCTGTGGGACACCCACCGGGAGTTCCTGGAACTGGTCAAGGACCGGGCCTTCGTCAAGCTGGTGATCACCAGCGGCATCCTGCCCGACGAGGTGGAGAGGGCGGCCGGCCTGGTGGCCGGGGTCGGCAGGGGCATCCCGCTGGTGCTGCAGCCGGCCTCGGGGGAGCTGGCGCCGGACATGGGCCTGGTCCGGAAATACCAGGCGGCGGCCTCCAGGCAGCTGGACGACGTCAAGATCATATTCCAGATGCACAAGCGGTGGGGGGTTCGCTGAAAGCGGGAAAGGCTTTTCACCACAAAGGCGCCAAGAAGCGGATGCCGTCCCTAAGGCCGGATAGCGCCCCTGGTGTCCCGGGGTTCAGGCCTAAAAAACCGCGGCACGGGCAGTGGCCTTGCAAAACGACCTCCGGATGGGGTATAATAAATAGTTTTCCACAAACCAAGCGAAACCATCTGGAGGAATAGATGAAGCGCACCTACCAACCAAGCAAGGTCAAGCGCGCCAGAAAGCACGGGTTCCGGAAGAGGATGGCCACGGCCGACGGCCGCAAGATACTGGCCCGGCGCCGGGCCAAGGGCCGGTGGAAGCTGACGGTATCGGACGAGAAGAAGGCCAAGAAGTAGGGGCCGGCGCCCATGCCAGGCGGTTCCCCAAGGCCGAGCGCCTGCGGCGGTCAGGCGACATCCAGCTGGTCCTCTCCCGGGGCAGTCGCCATTCGCTGGGGGGCATGCAGCTCCTGACGGCCGAGAGACCGGGCCGGGCCGGGACCAGAGCCGGGTTCATCGTCAAGAGGAAGCTGGGCTGCGCCTGCATGCGAAACCTCATGAAACGCCGGATGCGCGAGGCTTACCGGGACGTCAAGCACCGGCTGGGGCCGGGCCGGGACCTGGTGGTCTCGGCCACCGCGGTGCTGGATTACAAGGCGGTGAGGCGCAACCTGGAGGAGCTGCTGGCCCGGTCCGGAGCCATCGAAAACCATGGGAAACCTGAATAGCTTCGCCGCCAGGGCCATCGTCCTGCTGGCGGACGGCTACCGCCTGAGCCTGGGGCTGGTCCTGCCCAACGCCTGCCGCTTCCACCCCACCTGCTCCCGCTATCTGCGGGAGGCGGTGGCGCGCCACGGGGCCTGGCGCGGCCTGTGGCTGGGCGCCAAAAGGCTGATGCGCTGCCACCCCTTCAACCCTGGCGGGTGCGACCCGGTGCCCGAAAAAAACCAAAACGAGACCGCATGACAGCAAACACCAGAACCATACTGGCGCTATTCCTGATATTCGGGGTGTTCATCGCCTTCCAGTACCTGGCGCCCAAGAGCCAGGCTCCGAAAGCTCCGGACAAGCCCCAGGCCGCACCGATCCCCGTCCCGGCCGAGCTGCCGGTGGCGGGCCAGACCCTGGCGACGCCGGCCCCGGTGCCGAAGACGGCCGAGCCGGCTGAGATAAGGGAGCTGGCCATGGCCTCGGACGGCCTGGCGGTCAGGTTTTCCAGCCTGGGGGCGGCGCTGACCGAGTGCCGGCTGGAGAGATACCTGGGGCCCGACGGCCGGCCGGTCCAACTGATACCCGAGGGCGGGTCGGCCCTGGGACTGGAGGTCCAGGCGGGGGGGCGGGCTTTCGACCTTTCGCAGCATCCCTACTCGGTGGCCGAGGAGGGGCGGGACAAGGTGGTCTTCGAGACCAAGATCGAGGGCCTGCTGGTTCGCAAGAGCTACACCGTCCTGGAAGGCGGGTTGGGGCTGCTGTTGGCGGTGGAGATCCTGCCCGGCTCCGGGGAGGCCCGGATCGGCCCCAGGTACCGGATCTCCTGGGGCTGCGGGCTGAACTCGACCGAGAAGGACCGCAAGCAGGACCTGAACGCCTTCGGGGCGCTGGCCATGCTGGGCGATGAGCTGGTAACCGACAACCTGAAGAAGCTGGCCAAGCCCGACCTGGCCGAGATCGACGGAAACATAGTCTACAGCGGGGTGCGCACCAAGTACTTCCTGGCGGCCATGGTCCCCCAGACGGGGCGGGCGGTCTCGGTCAAGCAGGGGCTGGCCGGTCAGGAGCGGGCCACCAGCGCACTGGCCCTTACCGCCCAGGGCCCGGTGGTCGACAGCATCAAAATCTACCTGGGACCCATCGAGCACCGGAGGCTGGCCCAGGTGCACCCCGGCCTGGACAGGGTGGCCGACACCGGCTGGAAGTGGCTGCAATGGATATCGCGGGGGATACTCTCCATCCTGACGGCCATCAACCGGGCAGTGCCCAACTGGGGGCTGGTGATCATCATCTTCTCGGCCCTGATGAAGCTGGTCTTCTTCCCGCTGACCTACACCGGCATGAAGTCCATGAAGCGGATGCAGCAGATCCAGCCCAAGATGAAGAAGCTCCAGGAGCAGTACAAGGGCGACCAGGCCAGGATAAGCCGGGAGACCATGGCCCTATACAAGAAGCACGGGGCCAACCCGCTTTCGGGATGCCTGCCGCTTCTGATCCAGATGCCCATCTTCTTCGCCCTGTTCCAGCTGCTGTCCAACACCATCGAGCTGAGGCAGGCCTCGTTCGTCCTGTGGCTGGCCGACCTCTCGGTCAAGGACCCGTACTACGTGCTGCCGGTGCTGATGGGCATCGCCATGTTCATCCAGCAGAAACTGACCGTGGTCGACCCCAAGCAGAAGATGATGGTCTACATCATGCCGGTGTTCATGGCCGTCATCTTCCTCAGCATGCCGGCCGGGCTCAACCTCTACTGGCTGACCAACAACGTGCTCTCCATCGGGGAGCAGTACCTGATCCACGTGCGCACCCAGCCCCTCCCCCAGGACTGAGGCGGCGTCGGCATCAGACCACAAACACCACCACCAATGCGAGGACCAATGAGCATCATCGAGAAAGAGGGCAAGACGGTAGAGCAGGCCATCGAGAAGGGCCTGAAGGAAATGGGGCTTTCCCGGGACGAGGTCCAGGTCGAGATAGTCAGCCTGGGGTCTTCCGGGTTCCTGGGGGTGCTGGGCGGCCGGCCGGCCAAGGTCAGGCTGAACGTCCAGGTCCAGCCCCGGGTGAAGCGGATCGTGGAGACGATACTGGCCAAGATGGGGTTCCCGGGAACGGTGCGTTCCTTCAGTGAGGACGGCGGCCGGCTGACGGCCCTCATCGAGTCGGAGCTGGGCGAGAATCCCCTCCAGGCCAACAACGGAGCGGCACTGGACGCCATGGAGTATCTGATCGGCAAGATCTTCCACGAGTCCGAGCAGGACATCCATCTGGACATCGGCGGATTCAGGCAGAGCCAGGGCAACCACCTGAAGACCCTGGCCCTGGAACTGGCCAGGAAGGTCAAGGAGACCGGTCAGGAGCAGAAGCTGGCGCCGATGCCGCCCCATCAGCGCAAGGTGATCCACAAGGCACTGGAGAACCATCCGGACGTCAGGACTTTCGCCGTGGGCGAGGGCGACCGCCGCCGGGTGATAATCGCCCCCCGGCAAAGCCCTTCGACGGGTTCGGCAAGCTCACCGCAGGCAGGCTCAGGGCATCGCCCGGGGCCGGCACCCCGGCCCCCCGACACCGCCCGGCACTCGGGGCAGACCCCCAGGCAGGCCGGACCCCAGGCCCCCCACAAGCCCAGGCCCCAACCCGAGGCCAAACCCCAGCCTGAGCCCAGGCAGAAAACCACAGGC
Organism: bacterium UBP2_UBA4780; assembly: GCA_002403115.1. Taxonomy (GTDB): domain Bacteria; phylum Edwardsbacteria; class AC1; order AC1; family EtOH8; genus UBA8901. Next base: position 7,066 of record DHHE01000165.1, read on the forward strand.
AAGCCCGGCAGGAGGGACTCGGGCCGCAAACCCCAGGTCAAGCCACCCCGCCCGCAGGAACGCCAGGAACAAGCCCCACGGTCCGGCATGGGGCAGGCTTCCCGGCCCGTAAAAACCCAGGAGAGGGCGGAATCTGCCCGCCAGGCCGCGGCGCCTCCGCCTCAGGCCGCCCCCCCCCTCAGCCCGGGCGGGCAGGAGACAGGCTTCGTGCCCCGGAGCAAGAAGAAGCCCAGGCGGTCCTGACGCGGCCGCCAGGAATATACATAGCAAAATTTCTATATATATCGGGTATTGACAAACCGGACGATTTCTGCTATCATTACCATTGTAAACAACCAAGCGTCCGGAGAAACCCCGTACCAGTTGTTAACTGTACGGGGTTTCTTGTAGGACAAAACAACCCAAATCCAAGGAGTACCATGAGTTTCCAGGACAAAACCCTGACCTGCAAGGACTGCGGGAGCACCTTCACCTTCACCGCCGGAGAACAGGAATTCTACCAGCAGAAGGGTTTTCAGAACGAGCCCCAGCGTTGCCAGACATGCCGCGCCTCGCAGAAGCAGCAGCGCCGCGGAGCCCGGCAGATGCACTCGGTCACCTGTGCCGCCTGTGGCTGCCAGACCGAAGTTCCGTTCAAGCCGACCGGCGAGCGCCCGGTCTACTGCTCGGACTGCTTCTCCAAGCAACCCCGGTAAATCGCGACAACAGAGTTAATCGACGATATAATACCGGAACGGAAGCCCCCCGCAAGGGGGGCTTTTCATTCGGCTCATTTCCCTGCCGACGGGCGGGCAGGCCGCGGCTTGACTTTGCCCGGCCCATTGCTTATAATCACGTTTCTACCCTAAAATACCTAACCCGGATAAACCGGAAACTATAAGGAATCCAGGAATCCAGCCTTTACGCCGAAGTTAGGGCGTAGGCGGGGAAATCAGGAAAATATTCTTGGTTTCATGGTTTCCTTGTAAAATATCCTGTTCAAATAACATAGAATTTAACTTGTAACGGACTAACCGACATCAGACCTGCCCCGTGAAAGAGCTCCTGGCCCTCCGCAAATACGTGGCCCGGCACCGCTGGGCCATCCTGGGCGGCCTGTTGGCCCTGGTGGCCATCGACCTGCTGCAGCTGGTCATCCCCTACATCCTGAAACACGTAGTGGACGACCTGGCCGCGGCATCGGCCGAACCGGGAAGGCTCCTGGTCTACAGCCTGTGGGTGGTGGCGGTGGCCCTGGGGATAGGGGTGGGGCGTTTCTTCTGGCGCTTCCTGATCATCGGCTCGGCCCGGAAAATAGAGAAGCGCCTGCGCGACGACCTGTTCGCCCATCTGACCACCCTCGACTTCTCCTATTACGACGAGCACAAGACCGGCGACCTGATGGCCCACGCCACCAACGACATCAACGCGGTGCGGATGTCGCTGGGCTTCGGTCTGGTGATCCTGACGGACATCGTGGTGCTGGGGCTGGCCTCGCTTCTGATGATGTTCCAGATATCGCCCCGGCTGACCCTGCTGGCCCTGATCCCCCTGCCGGTGCTCTCGGTGGTGGTCACCTTCTTCGGCCAGCTGATCCGCAGGCTTTTCGAGCGGGTGCAGAAATCGTTCGCCGACATGACCGAGCTGGTGCGGGAGAACGTTTCCGGCATCCGGGTGGTCAAGCTCTTCGTCCAGGAGGGGGCGGAGCGTTCCCGCTTCGAGCAGGCCAGCCAGGACTACCTTAACAAGAACCTGACCCTGGTGCGGCTCTGGGGCATGTTCTTCCCCCTGATCATGTTCATCGCCTCGCTCTCCCAGGGCATCGTCTTCCTGGCCGGAGGCCGGATGACCGTTTTCGGCGAGGTGTCGGTGGGGGAGTTCGTGGCCTTCAGCTCCTACCTGGGCATCCTCATCTGGCCGATGATCGCCATCGGCCAGGCAATCAACGTCTTCCAGCGGGGGGCGGCCTCCCAGGGGCGGATCAACCGCATCCTCGAAACCCGGCCGGCCATTCGCGACCTGCCCGGGGCCCTGCCGGCGCCGTCCGCCGAGTCGGGGGCCATAGAGTTCGACGGCGTCACCAGCTACTATAGCGGCAAGACGATCCCAGCCCTGCAGGACATCTCCTTCCGGGTCGAGCCCCGCCAGTTGATCGGCATCACCGGCAGCATCGGATCGGGCAAGTCCACCCTGGCCAGCCTGCTGCTGAGGCTGTACGAGCCTTCCCAGGGGCGGATCACGATGGCCGGCCGCGAGGTCCGGGAGTATTCCATAGGCGCCCTGCGCTCCACGGTGGCCTACGTGCCGCAGGACACCTTCCTTTTCTCGGACACCATCGCCGAGAACATCGCCTTCGGCCTGGACAACATGCCCGGCCAGGACGAGATCGAGCGGGTGGCCCGTCTGGCCTCGATACACGACGAGATCGCCTCGCTGCCCCGCGGCTACCAGACCGTCATCGGGGAGCGGGGGGTGACGCTGTCCGGCGGGCAGAAGCAGCGGCTGGCCCTGGCCCGGGCCCTGCTGGCCGGCAAGCCGGTTCTGATCATGGACGACGCCCTGTCGGCGGTGGACGCCGACACCGAGCGGCGCATCCTGGACGCCCTGCGCTCCGAGCTCAAGAAGCGCACGGCCGTGGTCATATCCCACCGGATATTCGCCATCCAGCAGGCCGACCTGATACTGGTGCTGGACCAGGGGCGGATCGTGGAGCGGGGCAGGCACCGGGAGCTGCTGGCCAGGAAGGGGCTGTACCACCAGATATACCAGCTGCAGCAGCTGGAGAGGGCTATAGCCAAGAA
>DHHE01000165.1:9890-21322 GCA_002403115.1 bacterium UBP2_UBA4780
AATGCGCGGCGGACACGGCGGGGGACATAGTTCGGAGCACGACTTCCACGAGGAAGCGGCCCTGGGCAACATCTACGACGCCAGGCTGGCCAGGAGGCTGCTGGGGCTGCTGAGGCCCTATTGGGCCATGTTGGTCCTGGCGGTCATGGTGCTTTTGGCCGTCACCGCCTTCGACCTGGTGCTGCCATACCTGACCAAGGAGGTCATCGACCGCCACATCGCCGTCTCCGGCCGGAAGGCCTCGACCGAGTCATCGGTGGAAAACTCCCGGCCGCTGGCCGGGGACACGGTGCTGCTGGACCAGGCCCGGCTCTCCAAGTCCCAGCAGGGGCTGGTCCCGGCCCTGGAGCGCCAGGGAAGGCTGGGGGTGGAGCGCTACTATTACTTCGACCTGGGCAAGGCCGGCCCGGCCGCGGCCCTGGTGGTTTCCTCCCACCCGCGGTTGTTCGAGAGGCACGGGAACACCGTCCTCATCCGCCACCAGGAGCTTAAGACACTATCCCGGCAGGAGGTGACGGCCGTCAGGGGCGGGGACCTGGCGGGCATCTCGCGGTTCGGCCTTATCTTCCTGGGCCTGCTGGTGGTCAGCTTCGGGCTGAACTTCGCCCAGGTCCTGCTGGTCCAGCTGGTGGGCCAGCGCTTCATGCACGGTCTGCGGCAGAAGGTCTTCGCCAAGCTGCAGACGATGGACATGGCCTACTTCGACCGCAATCCGGTGGGGCGGCTGGTGACCCGGGCCACCAACGATGTCGACGCCATCAACGAGGCCTTCGTCTCGGTGTTCGCCCAGCTGCTGCGGGACGTGGCACTGATCGTGGCCATCATGGCGGTGATGATCCGGCTGGACCCGAGGCTGTTCCTGATCACCTGCGCCGTCCTGCCCCTGATCGCGTTCTGGACGGTATTCTTCCGGATAAGGGCCAGGGACATCTACCGCCGGATCCGGGTGAGACTGGCCCGGCTGAACGCCACCTTGCAGGAGAACATCTCCGGCATGCGGGTGATCCAGATATTCCGCCGCGAGGCCGAGAACGTGCGGCGTTTCGAGCGGGTCAACAGCGATTACTTCCAGGCCTCGATGCAGGAGGTGCTGGTGATGTCCTTCTTCCGCCCGCTGGTGGAGATCATCTCGGCCGCCGGACTGGCCCTGATCATCTACTACGGCGGCGGCCAGGCCATTCGGGGGACCATTTCTCTGGGGGTGCTGGTGGCCTTCATCACCTACCTGCGGATGTTCTTCAGGCCCATTCAGGAGCTGACCGAGAGCTACACCGTGCTCCAATCGGCCATGGCCTCGTCGGAACGGATATTCCAGCTGCTGGACCAGCCGGTGGAGATCACCGGCCCGACCCGCCCCAGGACCATGGGGAAGGTCAGGGGACGGATCGAGTTCAGGGACGTCTGGTTCGAATACGCGCCCGGAGAGCCTGTGTTGAAGAACATCTCCTTCAAGGTCGAGCCCGGGGAAAGGGTGGCCTTCGTCGGGGCCACCGGCTCGGGAAAGACCACCATCATCAGCCTCATCGCCCGGCTCTACGACATCCGGCAGGGCTCCATCACCCTGGACGGCGCGGACATCCGGGAGCTGGGCCTGGACCGGCTGCGCTCGGTGATGGGGGTGGTGATGCAGGACGTCTTCCTGTTCTCCGGGGACATCAAGGGAAACATCAGGCTGAACCGGGACCTGTCCGACTACCAGGTGCAGAAGGTAGCCCAGCAGGTCCACGCCGACACCTTCATCGAACGCTTTCCCAAGAGCTACGACGAGGGGGTCAGGGAGCGGGGGGTGACCCTCTCGGCCGGGGAGCGGCAGCTGCTGTCGTTCGCCCGGGCCCTGGCCTTTGATCCGCCGATCCTGGTGCTGGACGAGGCCACCGCCAACATCGACTCGGCCACCGAGAAGCTGATCCAGGACGCCCTGTCGGTTCTGATGAAGGGGCGGACCTCAATCGTCATCGCCCACCGGCTGTCCACCATCAAGAACGTGGACCGGATCTACGTCCTGCACAAAGGGGAGATCCGCGAGACCGGGAGCCACCAGCAGCTGCTAAAGAAGAAGGGCCTGTACCACAGCCTCTACCTGCTGCAGCACGGGGGAGGGGCGTGAAGATTTCTTCTCCCGCAGAGACGCAGAGGATTATAAAATACATAAAAGACCAGATCTCTGGGAGCAAAGCATGGAGGCAACCTCAGGATGACGATGGCGGGTTCGAAAGCGAAGCGACTTAAAGGAGAAATCATCCGCCTCTGCCGGCGGCTGGATGACCGGGGCTTCGTCCCGGCCACCGACGGCAACGTCTCGGCCCGGGCCGGCAGCGGCCGCCTGCTGGTCACCCCGTCCCTGGTCCCCAAGGGCACGGTGAAGCCCGGCCAGCTTCTGCTGGTCGACCTCAGGGGCCGGGTGTTATCGGGGAAAGGAAGACCGACCTCCGAAATGAAGATGCACCTCGAGGTCTACCGCCAGCGGCCGGAGATCGGGGCCGTGGTCCACGCCCACCCGCCGGCGGCCACGGCCTTCGCCGCCTGCCGCCTGCCGCTCGACAAGCCCATACTGCCCGAAGCGGTGGTGATGCTGGGGCCTGTGCCGCTGGCCGGCTACGCCACGCCGTCCACCGAAGAGGTGCCCAGGTCCATAGCTCCGCTGGTCAAAAGGCACAATGCGATACTTTTGGCCAACCATGGGGCGCTGGCATGGGGGAGGGACCTGCGGGAGGCCCTGGAGAGGATGGAGCGGGTGGAGCACCTGGCCAGGGTGGCGCTTCTGTCAAGGCTTCTGGGCGGGGCCAAAACGCTGAGCGCGGCCCAAAGGGCGATTCTGAAACGGCTATTCGGATAACAAGGCCGGTTGAAACCGAAGGGGGCTTTCTTGCGGAAAGCCCCCTTCTTTACTTATAGCCAACCCAACCGCCACCGGGGCCGTTTCACTGGCCGATGATCTTCAGTTTCTCCCGGGCCCTTTCCAGGTTGCGGCGGGCGTTGGCATGGCCGGGATCGAGCTGGACCACCCGCTGCCAGTACTCAACGGCCTGGGCGTAATCCTCCTGGGTGTAGGCGCTGATGCCCTTGAGGTATAGGTCCGCTATCTCGCTGGCGGCGGCCTTGGAGCGCTGGGAAGCTACCCGGGAAAGATACTCGGCGGCCGTCCGGTTATCCCGGTCCAGCGAGAGCGCCAGCCTAAGCTCGGCCTCGGCCTGGCCGTACATTCCCTTCCGGAAAAGCCCGGCGCCCCGGTCGGCAACGGTGTCGGCGTAAGCCTTCAGAGAGGGAGCCATCTCCCGCAGCCTGGCGGCGGCGGCATCGCTGCCCGGGTCCAAAGCCATGGCCCGGTTCACCTGGGCAAGGGCCGCCGGCCATCTCCCCTGCCGGCCAAGCTGCTCGGCGCGGCTGAGGGCGGCCTCGACCGCCTGCTGCTGCAGTGCCCTGGCCCGGGAGATGGAAGACCTGGCCGTGGCGTGTTCGGGATCGATAACCAGGACTTTCCCCCATTCCTCCACGGCCCGGGAGTATTTCTTGGCCGCCAGTAATACGGTCCCGGCCCTCAAGTGCCGGTCGATGGTCCGGGCGGTGGAATCGGCCGCCGCGCCTGTAATCGGAGAGGTCGCGACCAGGCCGTCGGAGGCCTTCTGCAGCCATTCCCTCGCGCCCAAGTGCTCCGGCCGTATCTCCAAAACCCGTCCGAAGTCGGCGATGGCGTCTATCAGCCTTCCCTCGCTGTAGGCGGCCAGGCCGGAGGCCAGATGCCGGCCTGCCTCCCGGTCTTCTATAATGGCCCTGGCCTCGCCCAAGGACTGGGCCGCCTCGGAATAGTCCGGGTCCCATACCAGGGCCAGGTCAAAGCTGGCCAGGGCCTGGTCGGGCTGGCCGGACCTCATCTGGGAGAGGCCCTGGCGGTGGAACGACTCGGCCGTGACCCTGGCCCGCCTTTGCAGCTCGGCGGAGATGGCCCGTTCGGCGCGGGCCCCGGCGGCGACACCCGGGCGGTATGACAGGGAGAACTGGTGCGCCAGCCCCAGCACGCCCCGGGAAAACGCGGCATAGTCAACGCCGTATCCGCCCACCCGGGCTCCCAGCCCGCCGGAAAGCCCGGCCCGGCCGCCGGCATCCGACAGCCCGCCCTTGTACCCGGCCCTGATGCTCAACCGTCCCATCAGGAACCCCTCGGCTCCCAGGCAGGCGACTAGCGGCCGGTGGCGCGGCTTGACCATGTCCCCGGAGACGCTCAGGAGGCCACCCATCAAGTCGTAGCCGGCCCCCAGCCTCAACCGGGAGGGCAGGGGGTAAGACTGGTCGTCGAACCTGACGCCGCCGCCCATGTTGGTGAGCGCCGCGCCGGCCCGGAAACCGGGCAGCCAGCCGTCGAAACCGACGCCGAGGTCGCCGGCCACGGCCGTCGCCTGGTCCGGCCCGATCTTCTGGTAGACGAGCCTGAGGCTGGTCCCGGCCGAAATGTTTCGCCCCCAGCGGCGGGCGCAGGTGACGGCCGGGGCCAGTCCCGTCGCCCCGAAGGTGGAGATCGGCGAGGCCGAAGGCTCGGTCCGTTCCTCCAGTCCGCCTATGGTGAAAGACTGAAGGGACAAGGCCAGCGACAGCCGGCGGCCGCCGTAGGCGGCGGCCAGGTGCTGGCTCCTGGCCGACAGGCCGATCTCGACATGCGAGGCGGAGAACTCGGCGCCCTTCAGCCACCCCAGTGCCCCGGGATTCCAGAAGACCGCCGCGGCCGATGGGGGGCGGGAGGCGATCGCCCCGCCGACGGCGGCGGCCTCGGCCCCGGCATCCAGGCTGAGGAAGGACGCCCCGGTTCCGCCCTCGGCCAGCAGCAGGCCGGGCATCAGGGCCAGGAACGTCCCCATGGCTGTTATGATCGGGCCGCGCAAACGCATCGCTTCGCTACTTGACGATGGCGAATTTCTTGACCACGGTGCGGTTTTCACCGTCGGCGTCGCTGACGGCCGTCAACCTCAGGATGTAGACATCGCTGGCGACGCCCCGGATGTCCCAGACCACGGCGTTGGAGCTTGCCTGGTGGGGCGGGCGTCCGCCGTCCCCCCGTCCGGTGAGGCGGGTCACCCGCCGGCCGTCCAGGGCGAACACCTCGGCGGTGACCATCGCGTTGGAGTTGACATAGTAATGGAAGTGCACCCGGTCGCCCCGGGCGGGGTTGGGCCAGGCGTACACCATGCCATCGGGAAGGAATTCGCCGCCGGCGGCCAGGGATAGGTCCAAAAATGACCAGCCCCGGTTCGCCCATCGGTCGTAACCCGAGACAGTCAGCCGGCAGGGACCGGACGCCAGGCCGGCGGTGGACAGTTCGGCCGTATAGACTGCGGAATCGCGAAGCAGGGGGGCGGTTCGGAAGGAGCCGTCGCCGGACCGCAGGGTGCAGGAGACCGCGGAGTCGGGATGCAGGGCCTCGCTGGGAACGGCCGAGATCGAGAGCAGGGACCCGACCGCGGGGGATGACGGGGAGACCTGTATGGAGAAGGAGGGGGGAGAGGTGTCGGGACCAGCCTTGTAGAACCAGGCCGAGTCGAGGGCGCCCCAGAGCCCGGCTGAGTCCAACCCGCGCAGGTAAACCACGTGGAGCCCCGGGGACAGGGGGGCGGTGAAGATTGTGTCGAAGACATCGACCGAGGCCGGGCCGAAGCCGGCCACCGGGGACGGTGAAATTCCGGATCCCGGGGCGCCGGCCGAGTCCAAAAAATACTCGGCCCCGGCAACCCCGCGGTTGTCGGTAATGCGGCCGGTGAGGACGGTGAAACCCTCCTGACGGACGGTGTCCGGCGAAAGCGCCATGGAGGCCACCGCCGGGGGCGAGTTGTCCAGAAAAGAGCTGGCCAGCTTCAGCCAGCCCCGGGTCTGGTCGTAATAGGCGACGTATATGATGGAATCGGCGGAGACCCGGCATGAGGTATACATGCCCACCGTGCCGGCGGTGTCCACCGCCTCGGTGATCCATGTACCGCCGACACGGCGCGAAACGCGGAGGTCGCCGTTGACTCGGTCGAAAAAGCTGACCACCGGCTGGCCCGTGGGATCCAGCGCCAGAGAGACGTATCCGCCGCCGGTTCCGCTGTTGTCGGCGGTGTCGAGCACCCAGCCGGCGGGCTTGACCGCCCGTTTGACGCGGCCGCCGGCGGAGTCGAGATAGGCGATGGTCGGGACGTCGCCGCTCAACACTAGGCTCGTATGAATGCCGGCGTCAATGGCCGGGTCCGGATTCTCCCTGACCCAGTTGATGCCCTGCTGCCGGGCGAACACAAGCTGCCTCTGGGTGTCGGAGTAATAGCTGATCCTGGTCTGGTTGTTGCCGCTGTTGGCCACCGAGGTGAAACGCCCGACGTCGCCGGCGGTGTCAATCTGGGTCAGTGCCCAGGAGGTGGTCTTGGTGGCCAGCTTGAGGTTTCGCCTTTCCTGGTCGTGATAGCTGATGATGTCGGTGGTTCCCAGCAGGCAGAGCGAGGTGTACTGGCCGACGCCGGGGCCGGGGTCGGGTGTTTCCGTCACCCAGGCGCTCCCGCTGAAGGCGGCATACTTGAGGGCCCGGTTGGTGGAATCGAAATAACCGACCCTGGGGTTATTATCAGCGCCGACCGCGATGGCGCAGAACCGTCCGACGTCGCCGGAGGTGTCTATGGCGCTCAAGCTCCAGCCGCCTCCGCTTTTCCTCGCGTAACGCAAGTCGCCTTCAAGCGAATCGTAATAACACAGGTGCAGGTTCCCGGCCCCGTCCACGGCCAGCGAGGCGTACTGGCCGGCGCGGCCCGAGGAATCGACGGTCTCGACGGTCCAAGTCAGGGCGCCGGCCGATCCGGCTGCCAGCAGCAGCGCAATGAGGGACAGTGTCGGTAAGGCCTTCATGAGCCTTTCTCCATGGGCGTCCTTTGGGCGACCACAAACGTGATGTCATCCGCCTGGGCCCGGCCGGCGGTGAATTCGTCGAGGCGGGCCGATAGCTCGTCCGCCAGCGCCAAGGGGCCTTTGCCGCCGGCCCCGCGGATGACGGCCTCCAGCCGGATTTCGCCGAACTGCTCGCCCTGGGGGTTGACCGCCTCGGACACGCCGTCGGTGTAAGCCACCAGCACGTCTCCGGGCTTGAACTCGGCCGTCTCCTCCTTAAGCCTCTCCAGGAACGCCCCTTCGTCGGCGAAGGAAACCCCCAGCGGCTGGCCGGCCGGCTTGAGGGTCAGCAGGCGTTCGGGCTTGGGGCGGAAGAGGTAGGCCGGGTTGTGGCCGGCGCAACAGCAGCGCAGGCGGCCCGCCTCCGGCTCCAGCAGAGCGTAGAACAGGGTGACGAACATGTCCTCGGGGATGTCGCGCCGCAGGGCCGCGTGGACCGAGCCCACCAGTTCCCGGGGCGAACCGGACCGGGCGCCCTCCAGCCGGATGATGCTGCGCAGCATGGTCATCACCATCGAGCCGCCCACGCCCTTGCCCGAGACGTCGGCAACCACTATGCCCAAGCGTCCCCGGCCGGCGTCGATGAAGTCGTAATAATCACCGCCCACCTCGGCGGCGGCCCGGTAGCGCGAGGCCATCCGCAGGCCCGGCCGGGCCGGCACGGCCGCGGGCAGCAGCGCCGTCTGGATGTCGCGGGCTATCTGCAGCTCCCGCTTGATCCGCTCCTGCTCGATCAGCCGCTCCCGGGCCACTTTCAGCTTGGCGGCCATGGACCTGGCCGCCAGGGCAATCTTACCCACCTCGTCGCGGCGGCCGGTCTTTATTTGCCGGTCCAGGTCCCCGTTGCCTATGGCCTCGATATCCGCGGTTATCCTGCCCAGAGGGCCGACCACCAGCGACACCATCAGCAGCATCCCGGCCAGGCCCAGGATCATTATTCCCAGGGTCACCAGCGCCAGGCCGCGCCTGGCCCGGGCGATGGCCAGGCGGATGGATTCCCGGGAGACCGCCACCCGGGCCCGGCCGATGGCCTTGCCCCCCACGGCGACCGGATGGAAGATATCGAAGACCTCCACGCCCTGCTTCGTCCGGTACTCCAAGATGTCCCCGGACGTCCCCTCTTTTCGCCGGGCGCCGGGAGGGACCGACTCTGGGGTTCCTACCAGCGACAGGTCGGTATGGGCCCAGATCACGCCCAGGGAGTCGGTCACCGAGCAGAAGATCACCCCGGGATTGCGGGTCTTGGCGTCGACCACCAGTTTGGCCAGGGCCAGGTCGTCCCCGGTCACCAGGGCCTCCTCGGCGCCGGACGCCAGGCCTGAACAGATGGTGCGGCCACGCAGCAGGATCTCCCCGGCCAGGGCCGCCTGCTCGTGCCTGGAAAAATACAGGTAGGCGGCCAGCATCATGGCCGGCACGAAAAGAACCAGCCACAGCGCGAACCTGGCCTTAAGGCCCAGTCCCGGCCGGAGTCCGCCGGAGCCGCCCATGGTCAGCTCATCCTCCCGGGCCGCAAACTCCGGCCGATAGTGCCGGGAGTATAAACATCATCGCGCCGAACGACCGCGGAAGCGCTCCCTCAGCCGCCGCCACCAGGAAGGCCGGGCCCCGGCCGGCCGGCCGGCGCCCGGCTCCAGCCGCTTGACCATCCGAACGGTCGTCCCTTTGCCCAGAACCAGGCCATCCGCCAGCTTCTGGGGAGCATGGCCGATGTCCAGTATGTCGAAAAACCCCCGCAGCATCTCCAGGCCGGCCGGGGGCAGGGTATCGTCGTCCGGCGAGTCCGGGGAGTAACCCCGCCCGTGATCGGTGAAGGTTATCTCCAAGGCTGACCGGTCGAGACTGAAGCCGACCTCGACTTTTCCGCCGGACTTGAAGCCGTATCCATGCTTGACGGCGTTGGCCATCAGTTCCCTGGCGATGATCTCGATGGTCGGCGCATCGACCGTATTCCCGCCGTGTTCGGCCGCCTGGCCGAAGGCCCGGTCCAGGAATTTGTAGAGCACGCTGGCGTACTTCTCGTCGGCCGGCAATACTATCGAATCCTGGCGGTCGGCGGCCTCGAGGTAAGAGGACATGCCCTGAATCTCGCGGGTCAGCTCCTTGGCGGCCAAGTGGTCCTTAAGGATCTTCACCCACTGCTTCTGATGCAGCGATGCCGCCAGGACCTTCTTTTCCATCCAGAGCGGGGAAAGCACTTCGGCGGGCACGCCCGGCTGCTTCTCCAAGTCCTCCATCGACTGGTAATAGCGGAACAGGTGCTGGATGCCCAGCAGGTCCAAGGGCTTGAGCACTGCCGGCCCGGGCTTCGAGAGAAGGACGAAGTCCCGCCGGTTCTTTGCCAGGTACATCAGAAAGCCCAGGCCGTTGGAGCTGATGTAAGTCACCTCGTCCATGTCCACCACGTAATCGTGCTTGCTGCCGCTGGTGGCGGCCCGGACCTTGTCCCGCAGCTGGGGCACGACGTGGGATTCCACCGAGCCGCTCAATATTATGACGCAGGTGTGGAGCGAAGCGAACACCAGGACCTTGCCGGTGAAGCTCGGCGTCTCGACCACGATTTTGTTCATTTGTTCCATGCGAAGTTTTCCATTCTATCCTGAATTCGGGTGTGTGTCGCCTCAGGGGCCGGCCTTCGGCTTGACGCGCTTGACCATCCTAACCGTTGTCCCCCCGCCCAGGACCAGGCCCTCGGACCGGCCTTCAGGACCGGGAGCGATGGTCAGTTCGTCGAAGATCCCGCGCAGCATCGCCAGCCCGGCCGAAGGCAGCCCGTCCTCCGCCGGCGCGCCCGGGGAATACCCCCGGCCGCGATCCGCGAAGCTGACCTCGATCTTCGCAGTGTCCACCGCGTAGCCAACCTCCACCATCCCGCCCTTTTGGTGGCCATAGCCGTGTTTGGCCGCGTTGGTCATCAGCTCCTTTGAGATAAGCTCGATGGCAGCCTCGTCGATCGGCTCGCCGAGGAGTTCGCCCGCCTGTCCGAAAGCCTTCTCCAGGAAAAGGTAGAGCACGCCGGCGTACTTCTCCTCGGCCGGCAGGGTGATCCTGCCCTGCTGCCCGGCGCCGTGGATGTAAGGCGCCATCCGCTGGACCTCCTCCTCGTTTTCCAGGTATTCTGCCAGGGTGGCCAGTCCCCGCTTGTGGGGCCCCGTCGCCCGCAGTGAACCCTTCTGTCCCCTGATGGCCGAGATCACCTCGTCCGTCAAGCCTGGTTGCGTTCCCAGGTCGGCGACCGTCTGGTAGTAGCGGAACAGGTTCTTGATGTCGAACAGATTGAACGGCTTGAGCACGGCCGGCCGGGGGTTCGAGAGGAAGACGAATTCCCGCTGCTGCTTGAGCAGATACATCAGGAAGCCCAGCCCGGTCGAGCTGATGTAGGTCACCCCGTCCAGGTCCACCACGTAATTGCACTTTTTGCCGGCAGTGGCGGCTTTGGCAGCCTCCCGCAGGCGGGGGACGACGTGGGTGTCCAGCGAACCGCTCAGCAGGATGGCGCAGAGGTCCGCCCGGTCGAACACCAATATCGTCGCGGAGAAGTTCGGCTCCTCGACCACGCTTTTTTTAAAGAACTTGTTGCAAGCATTCGTCGAAAAGTCTTGCGTTCTGCGCATATCTATCATGTCAATAAAGGCTAAACTTCGGCCGGTCCCGGGAAAAGCAGGCGCACTGGCACCGAGTCCAGTTTAACAAGAATCGCATCCTTTGTCAAGAACAAACCCCCGCGCCGCGCGCCGATCCCGGGCGGGCGCCAGGCCAAGCGCGGGAAGCGGCGGGGCCCTGAAACCGATGGCGCGCACGGTCCGGGGATCGCCTGCCTCGGGGGGTCGGATCGGGGCCAGGGGCAGGGCACCAAGCCGGCGGGGGTGTTGACGGGGCCGTCCAAACAGGAGAAGGGCGTGAATGAAAGGGGACTCTCCCTGCGGAAAGCCCCTTTTGCCAAGCCCGTTGAGATCGCCAATATAGTGGCCCCGGTTCGTCCAGGCGGAAATCATCCTGAGCGCGGCTGCACGCCGTTCTCCCGAAGGATCTGGACGGGATTCTTCGCAGGCAAGAAAAGCGCCCAGAATGACGTTATTGAGGCATTACGCCAGCAGCCTCTGCTGGCCCTCCAGCTTCCTGATCTCCTCCACGTCCTGGGCGCACTCCAGGCAGCCCAGGTACCTGCCCTCCGGGTCGCGCAGGGCGAAGAACTCGATGAGGATCTTGTGAACCTCCTTCTGGGGCCCCACCGGCAGGTCTATCCAGAAGCGGGCCTTGTCGCGCTTGCCCTCCCTCATTTCGCTCACGATGGCCTCCACCTTGTGCAGGCTCTCCCTGGGGTGGCAGTCGCGGAAGTTGACCCCCATGCTGGTGACGGGCCGGTGGAAGAGCCTTTTCTCGTGCTTGTTCCAGCCGATGACCTCGTCGTTGTGGTCGATGACGGTGATCTCCTGGGGGATGGCCTCCAGGATGGCCCGGACCACGGCTTCGTTCATGCGGTCTATCATGGAAAGATGTTTGGCGATTTATGATGGTTAATATATCATCAAGCT
>DHHE01000213.1:0-24580 GCA_002403115.1 bacterium UBP2_UBA4780
AAAATGAAACAAGGCTGGACCCTTATAACGCTGTCCTTGATGCTGGCCGGATGCCGGAACGAAAAATCATCCGATCCCTTTCAGCAATTCCAAGGCGAGGTGAAGTGCGAAAGGCCCAGGACGGCGCTACGCTTCCACGAGCCCAGGGGCAGGGACAGTCTGATGGTGGCCGGCATTGATAAATTCATAAGCGGGCGGCCGGTGGTGCTGGACTCCCTGGCCTCGGGCTGCCAGTTCTCGGCCAGGGAATCAGGGGCCGGCTGGAGCCTGATGGGGGCCTTCGACGACGGGAGCGGGGACCTGCACCTGGTCTACTTCAACCGGTACCGGCGCGAACGCATCATGGCCGGGCGCAAGATGCACCTGTGCTTCGACCGGAACAGGGAGCTCCAGGGCATTTACGTCTACGAGGTGCCGCTGGAGTAGGGCCGGGAAAAACCGCCGGGTCTCGATGCTTCGATGCACTCAGCACAAGTACGTCCGCGCATCGAGTAGTCCGCTTGGTCTCGATACAGTCTTTGGCCACTCGACCGACGCGGACATATCGAGATGGCGGCCACTCGACCACGGGTGGTTTTTCGTTTAAGCAGAGGTCCCGATCACCCGGAAGCAACATGTTGACCAATAGAAAAGCAAACAAGCCAACCATCGCCGTGGCCATGAGCGGCGGGGTGGACAGCAGCCTGGCCGCGGCCCTGCTGGTCCAGCAAGGCTTCAGGGTGGTCGGACTGACCATGAGGCTTTTCTGCCACGAGGAGGCCGACCGGGACCGGAGCTGCTGCTCGCTGGACTCCATCGAGTCGGCCAGGCAGGCGGCGGACCGGCTGGGCATNNCCCCACTACGTGGTCGACTGCCGGCGCGTCTTTCGGGGAAAGGTTATCGATTACTTCGTCAGCGAGTACCGGAACGGCCGGACGCCCAACCCCTGCGTGGAGTGCAACCGGCACCTCAAGTTCGGATTTCTTCTGGACAAGGCGAGATCGCTGGGTTGCGAATGCCTGGCCACCGGGCACTATGCGCGCATAGTGGTCAGGAAGGGCCGGCCCGCCCTGGCCCGCGGCGCCGACGAATCCAAGGACCAGTCCTACTTCCTCTGGCCGCTCACCCGCGCCCGGCTCAAGCATGTCCTCTTTCCCCTGGGGGGGATGACCAAGCTCCAGGTCCGCGACCAGGCCAGCCGCCTAGGGCTGGCGGCCGCCAGCCGGCCGGAGAGCCAGGAGATCTGTTTCATAAACGGCCCGTACGCGGATTTTCTCAGGGGCCGCTTCGCCCCGGTGCCGGGGGACGTCGTGGACCCGGAAGGCCGGGTGCTGGGACGGCACAAGGGGATAGTCCATTACACCGTCGGGCAGCGGGAGGGCCTGGGGATCGCCATCGGCCGGCCGCAGTACGTGCTGGGGATCGACGCCGGTAAAAACCGGATCACGGTGGGAGACGGGCCGCTGCTGCGCTCGGCCGGATGCCTGGTCGGTGAGGTGAACTGGATCCTGCCGCGCCCGCGGAGGGCGGCCCGGTGCCTGGTGAGGCTCCGCCACCGGCACCCCGGGGCGCCGGCCTCAGTCAAAGCGCTATCAGGATATAGGGCCGAGATCATCTTCGACCAGCCGCAGAGGGCAGTGACCCCGGGACAGTCGGCCGTCCTCTACCGGGGCGGACTGGTTTTGGGAGGGGGGGTCATCGGGCCGCCGAGGAAAAATCCCGTGGCCTCTTGACAGGAAATTATTTTTTGGGTTATACTTACGTCACTTCTGGGTTTATCACAAGCCCTCAAGGGTTGTTGAGGGCTTTTTAGTCGCATTTCGGAGGACAGGATGAGGAGCTACGTTGCCAAGAAGGGCGACATCGAGCACCGCTGGCACCTGGTGGACGCCAAGGGGAAATCGCTGGGGCGGCTGGCCACCAGGGTGGCCTGGCTGCTGCAGGGCAAGGGCAAGCCGCAGTACACCCCGCACGTCGACTGCGGGGACCACGTGGTGGTGGTCAACGCCAAGCAGATCAGGCTGACCGGCAACAAGGCGGACACCAAGAGGGCCTACCGCCACAGCGGCCACCAGAGCGGCCTGAGGACCATAGACTACGGGAAGCTGCTGGCCTCGAGGCCGGGGCAGGCCCTGAGGATGACGGTCAAAGGGATGCTGCCTAAAACCAACCTGGGGCGCTTGATGGTGCGGAAGATGCACGTCTACGGCGGACCGGAGCATCCCCACGCCGCCCAGGACCCGAAGGCCCTGGAGATCTAGGCCGGTAACCGGACAATCAAACCACCCCAAAGGATACAAGGAGAAGGAATGACCCAACAGCTTTTCAGGGCCACGGGCAAGCGCAAGTCATCGGTGGCCCAGGTGAGACTGAGCCCGGGCGAGGGCAAGTTCACGGTCAACAACCGGACCTGCGAGGACTATTTCTGCCGGCCGACCCTGGTGATGCTGGTCAAGCAGCCGCTGGAGCTGGTGGGCGGCACGGGCAAGTATGACATCTGGGCCAAGGTGGAGGGCGGAGGCATCGCCGGGCAGGCCGGGGCGGTCAAGCTGGGCATCTCCAGGGCCCTGCTGCTGGCCCAGGACGGCACCAGGCCGGCCCTGAAATCGGCCGGGCTGCTGACCAGGGACCCCCGGGAGAAGGAACGCAAGAAGTACGGCCAGAAGAAGGCCCGGAAGCGGTTCCAGTTCTCCAAGCGTTAAACCATCCTTGGCTTTTCAGTCAACGATGGAAACACCAATGCCAAACATCGAAATCCGAAAAGACGGCCGGGCATTGGACCCTCAAGGGATCATGAAAGCAACAAAACCACATTCCACACGCCCGGATCACAAAGCCGTCGGTGGTGTCCCCGCCAAAGCGGGGATCCCGGAGGCTGACGGGCGGAGGCCTTCGCCGGAGGTCAGGACTGCAGGGCGGGGGGAAAACCAGAACAACTTAGGAGGTTCGGTCACTTGGTAACCTACACCATCAAGGATCTGCTGGAGGCCGGCGTCCACTTCGGGCATCAGGCGCCGCGGTGGAATCCCAAGATGAAGAAATTCATCTTTGACGAGCGCGACGGAATCCACATCATCGACCTGCACAAGACCATGAAGTGCCTGGACGCGGCTTTGGCCCAGGTGCGGAAAACAGCCGAGGCCGGCGGCGAGTTCCTGTTCGTCGGCACCAAGCGCCAGGCCGCCGACCTGATCAAGGAGGAGTCCGAGCGCTGCGGCATGCACCACGTCAACGAGCGCTGGCTGGGCGGGATGCTGACCAACTTCGCCACCATCCAGAAGAGCGTGCGGCGTCTCAAGGACCTGGAGAAGACGGCCGAGGGCAGCTACCAGGGCTACACCAAGAAGGAGGCCCTGAAGCTGGAGCACGAGCGCGCCAAGATGGACAAGGTGCTGCGGGGGGTCAAGAACATGTACCGGCTCCCGGCCATGCTGTTCGTGGTGGACTGCAAGAAGGAGAAGCTGGCCATCGACGAGGCCCGGCGCCTGGACATCCCGGTGGTGGCCATGGTGGACACCAACATCGACCCGGACCCGATCACTTACCCCATCCCGGCCAACGACGACGCCCTGCGTTCCATCAAGCTGATATCTTACCTGGTGACCGAGGCCGTGCTGGAGGGCCGGGCCAAGTACCAGAAGGAGCAGGAGGCCGTCCAGCAGGACCAGAAGCCGGGGACCGAGGGCGCTCCCGGACGACCGGTGCGCCACCTCTCGGACCGCAAACCGCGCACTTCCCCGGGACGGGGCGAGCCGCGGCGCGGCGGGGGGGGCGACCGGGGGGGACCCAGGCGCGGCGGTGACAGGCCGCCGCCGCCGCGGGGATCAAGGCCCCCGGGGCCGCGACCGCCCAGGCCGGCGCCCGCCGCCGGACCCAAGCCCGAGACCAAGCCGGCCCCTCGGCCGGGCTCGGAGCAGGCCCCGGCCAAAGAACCGCCCAAGGAATAAACAAAAATACCAAATTCATCAGGAATCCAGGAATCCAGCAAACTCGGCCTGCCGGGTTAAGGCATTGGTTTTCCGGTATTCCATCGCACCCGGTTGTTCCGGGACAGGAGACAATCAGCCATGTCGTTTACCGTAGAGGACATAAAGACACTGAGGGACAAGACCGGGGCCGGGATGATGGCCTGCAAGGAGGCCCTGACGGCCAGCGGCGGCATCGAGGCCGCGGTGGAATACCTGCGCAAGAAGGGAGTGGCCACGGCCGAGAAGAAGGCGGGGCGGGCCACCGGCGATGGCGCCGTGGAGTCGGCCCTGTCGGCGGACCGGAAATCCGGGGCCATCATCGAGGTCAACTGCGAGACCGACTTCGTGGCCAAGACAGACCAGTTCAAGGCCCTGGCGGCCTCGCTGGCCAAGTGGGCCGCGGCCCAGGCGGATCCCGAGCTGGCCCCGGACAGGCTGCCCGAGGACAAGCAGGCAGAGATCAAGGAGGCCATCGCCAAGGTGGGCGAGAACATAAAGTTCCGGCGGGGCGCCAGGCTGGCGGCCGACAACGGCATCGTCGAGAGCTACATCCATCTGGGCGGCAAGATGGGCGTCCTCATCAAGGTCGAGGGAGAGGACGGGCCGGAGCTGAGGACCCTGGCCAGGGAGATGGCCATGCAGGTGGCGGCGGCCTCGCCCATTTACGTCACCAAGGACCAGGTCCCGGCAGAGGCGGTGGACAGGGAGAAGGACATCTACCGGGAGCAGGTGCGCGGCTCGGGCAAGCCGGAGAAGGTGGTGGAGAACATCGTGGCCGGCAAGATGAAAAAGTATTACTCCGAGGTCTGCCTGATGGAACAGGCCTACATCAAGGACCCGGCCAAGACGGTGGAGGCAGCCGCCAAGGAGATATACAAGGGCGGCCTCGGCCAGGCGGAGTTCATCCGCTACCGGCTGGGCGAATAGAAGCGAAAACGCAAACCGGCCGGGACGGCCGGTTTGCGGCAAAGGCAGCTCGAACGCCCGGCGCGGACCGGGGAACATCAACGTTCAAACAATGGCAGACCCAGTTCCCATATTCAAGCGCGTTCTCCTCAAGCTTTCCGGCGAGGCCCTGGGCGGCGCCGACGGCCGGGGGGTGGAGGTCACGGCCCTGAGGGCGGTGGCCGACGAGGTGCTTTCGATAAAGGGGCTGGGCCTTTCCATTGGCATCGTGGTGGGGGGCGGCAACCTGATCCGCGGGGCAAAAATCGGAGACGAAGGCATCGTTCGGGTGGCCGCCGACCAGATGGGGATGCTGGGCACGGTCATCAACTCCATCGCCCTGCAGAGCATCATGGAATCGAAAGGCTGCCAGACCAGGGTGATGAGCGCCGCCGACATGCCCAAGTTCGCCGAGCCCTACATCCGGCGTCGGGCCCTGAGGCACCTGGACAAGGGGAGGGTGGTGATCATGGCCGCCGGCACCGGCAACCCCTACTTTTCCACCGACACCGCCGCCGCCCTGAGGGCGGTGGAGATCGGGGCCGAGGTCCTGCTCAAGGGCACCAAGGTCGACGGGGTCTACGACTCCGATCCCATGGTCAACAAGGGTGCGGTCAAGCACCGGGAGCTGACATACGAACAGGTGCTGTCCCGGAAGCTGGGGGTGATGGACGCCACCGCCGTCTCGCTGTGCATGGAGAACCGGATGCCGATAATCGTCTTCAACCTCACCCGGCCAGGCACCCTGAGGCGGGTGGTGGAGGGCGAGCCGATGGGCACCATCGTCAAGGAGTAGGCAAATGCTGAACCAGGTGTACCAGGAGATGGAGCGCAAGATGGCCAGGGCGGCCGAGGCCCTA
Organism: bacterium UBP2_UBA4780; assembly: GCA_002403115.1. GTDB lineage: Bacteria > Edwardsbacteria > AC1 > AC1 > EtOH8 > UBA8901. Next base: position 5,754 of record DHHE01000213.1, read on the forward strand.
AAGGCCGAGTTCGCCGGCATCCGCACCGGCCGGGCCAACCCCGGCCTGCTGGAAGGGATCAAGGTCCAGAGCTACGGGTCCCTGGTGCCGCTCAACCAGGTGGCCGGCGTCTCGGTGCCCGAGCCCAGGCTGCTGGTGATCCAGCCCTGGGACAAGACGGCCCTGCCCGAGATCGAGAAGGCCATCCTCAAGTCCGAACTGGGGCTGACCCCGATGAACGACGGGCGGGTGATCCGCCTGCCCATCCCCACCCTGACCGAGGAGCGGCGCAAGGAGCTTTCCAGGTTGATCAAGAAAATGGCCGAGGACGGCAAGGTGGCGGTGCGCAACATCCGGCGGGAGGCCAACGACGAGGTCAAGAAGCTGGAGAAGGACAAGAAGATCTCCGAGGACGATTCCAAGAAGGCGCTGGAGAAGACCCAGGAGCTGACCGACAAGGCCGTCAAGGGCATCGACGAAATCCTGACCAAGAAGGAAAAAGAGATCATGGAGGTATAGGAGGGGGTCATGCCACATGTCATCACCGAGGACTGCGTCTCCTGCGGCAGCTGCGTGGATTCCTGCCCCAACGGGGCCATCATCGAGGGCGAGGACCGTTACGAGATAACCGACGACTGCGTGGACTGCGGGGCCTGCGTGGACAGCTGCCCGGTCAACGCCATCAAAGAGAACTGAGTCAAAAAACGGAACAAAACGGGCGCACTCCGACCGGCCGTGACCCAGGACAGGGGCCGGGGAGGAGGAGCGCTTTTCTCTTATGGACAGCAAGACGTTTAAAGGAATTAACATCCCGGGCGGAAAGGCGCTTCCGGACCTGCCCGTCCACGTCGCCGTCATCATGGACGGCAACGGCCGCTGGGCCAGAAAACGCGGCCTGCCCCGGCTGGCCGGGCACCGGGCCGGCGTCAGGGCGGTCAAGCGGATGGTCACCGCCTGCGGCGAGCTGGGCATAGGATACCTCACCATCTACGCATTCTCGGTGGAGAACTGGATGCGGCCCAAGGCCGAGGTGCGGGGGCTGATGAGGCTTTTGGGCGAGAGCGTCATCAAGGAGATAGACGAACTGGACGCCAAGGGGGTGAAGGTAGTGGTCAGCGGGAGGCTGGAGGACATCGAGCCCGCCGCCCGCAGGCTGTTAATGGACGGCGTGGCGCGGACGGCCGGCAACAGGGGTCTGGTCTTGAACCTGGCCCTGTCCTACGGAGGCCGGGCCGAGCTGGTGGACGCCTTCAGGGCCATGGCGGGCGATCTTTCCAGGGGCCGTCTCAAGACCGATGAAATCGGCGAGGACACGGTGGGCCGGTACCTCTACCACCCCGAGATTCCGGACCCGGACCTGATCATTCGGACCTCGGGCGAACACCGGCTGTCCAACTTCCTTATCTGGGAGAGCGCCTACTCGGAGATGTACTTCACCCGGGTGCTCTGGCCGGACTTCGACCGCAAAGAGCTGTTGGCTGCCCTGGAGGACTACCGGGGGCGGGAGCGGCGTTTTGGCAGGCTGTAGGCCTTTTATACATCAGGAAACCAGGAAGTCATGAATTCAAAGGCTGATATGGATAGCGAAAGGCCGGGCCCAAAGGACGGCAGATTCAACACCCTTGGCGTGCGGGTGGCGGTGGCCGCCGCCGGGATCCCCCTGATGGCCGGGGCGGCCTGGCTGGGCGGCTGGTGGCTGTTCGCCCTGGTGCTGTCGCTGTCGCTTCTGGGCTACCGGGAATTCGCCAGGCTGGCCGACCCCGACGGCAGGCTGGCCCCGTGGCTCTGGGGGACGGCCGGGGTGCCGCTGGTCATTCTGTTCTTCCAATTGCCCGGATTCCCACCGGCGCTTGCTGCCTTATGGCTGTTGATGCTCTTGTCCCTTTGCCTGGTGCCCGGATTTCGGGACCCGGTCAAGGCCGCCTCCATGAGCTTTCTGGGACTGGCTTACGTCCCGTTCCTGCTGGGCCACATAATCCTAATAAGAGGGTGCGACCCGGCGAAGGGGTTCTGGTTGCTAATGTGGACCATGGCCCTGGTCTGGATATGCGACACCGGGGCCTATGTCACCGGGATGCTTTTTGGAAAACATAAGCTGGCCCCGTCGGTCAGTCCAAATAAAACAATCGAGGGCCTGCTGGGCGGGGCGGTGGTCACCGTCGCCGCGGGCGTTGGCTTGGACGCCTGGTGGCGCCTGGGCTTCGGCCCTTGGCAGGCAATGGTTGTCGCGCTTTTGGCAACCGTATCCGGCACCCTGGGCGACCTGGTGGAATCAAAGCTGAAACGGGCGGCCGGGGCCAAGGACTCGGGGTCCCTGCTGCCCGGCCACGGCGGGGTGCTGGACCGGTTCGACAGCATGATGTTCGCCGTTCCGGTGGTATATTGGTATATTAAGATAGTTTTATGATGTCCTCCTCCGACTTCCTGGTCATCGGCTCCGGCATCGCCGGCCTCTCCTTCGCCCTTAGGGCGGCCGGGAGGGGGACGGTGGTCATAATCACCAAGAAGGCCGAGACCGACTCCAACACCAACCTGGCCCAGGGCGGGGTGGCGGCGGTGGTGGGCCCGGACGACGATGTCCGCTCCCACGTCGAAGACACCATCAGGGCCGGGTGCGGTCTCTCCAACCCTGAGGCGGTGGAGGCCATGGCCGCCGAGGGGCCGGAGCTTGTCAGAAATCTGATGGCTTTGGGGGTGGGATTCAGCCTGGGGCCGGACGGGGCCTTTGACCTGGGCCGGGAGGGAGGGCACTCGCACCGCCGCATCGTCCACGCCCGGGACTACACCGGTCGCGAGATCGAGCGGGCGCTGGTGGAGCGGGTCAGGGCCGACAAAAACGTCAGGATCCTGGAGCACCACCTGGCAGTAGACCTGATAATCGATCGGACCGGGGGCGCGGCCCGCTGCCGGGGGGCCTACGCGCTCAATCTCTCCACCCAGGGGATGGAGACCCATGCCGCCGGATGCGTCATGCTGGCGGCCGGGGGCATCGGCCAGGCCTATCTTCACACCACCAATCCGCCCATCGCCACCGGAGACGGCATCGCCATGGCCTACCGGGCCGGGGCCACGGTGGCCAACATGGAGTTCGTCCAGTTCCATCCCACTTCGCTCTACCAGCCGATGCCGGACAAGAGCGGCCGGGCATTCCTGATATCCGAAGCGGTGCGGGGCGAGGGCGGCGTCCTCCGCACTAAGGACGGCCGGGCCTTCATGTCCGACTACGACCAACGGCGGGAGATGGCGCCCCGGGACGTGGTGGCCCGGGCCATCGACTCCGAGCTAAAAGCCTCGGGCGAGCACTGTGTCTTTCTGGACATCTCGTCTATCGGGCTGGAGCGCTTTCGATCAAGGTTTCCCAACATCCGCCAGGGGTGCGCCGAGCGGGGGGTGGATTTGGAAAGCATGAAAATACCGGTGGTGCCGGCCGCCCACTACATCTGCGGCGGGGTGAGGACCGATCTGTCGGGGCGCACCGACATCCGGGGGCTGTATGCGGCCGGGGAGACGGCCTGTCCCGGGGTTCACGGGGCCAACCGGCTGGCCTCTAACTCGCTTTTGGAGGCCCTGGTGTTCGCCCACCGGGCCGCCAGGGCCGCCGGCGAGGAGCTGGAGCCGTTGGGCGCGGTCCAGCCATGGGACTACGTGGGCTCGGTGCCCAGCCGGGAAAGGGTGGTGGTCAGCCACAACCGGCAGAGCATCCGCCGGCTGATGGGCGACTACGTCGGGGTGATGCGCAACGACGAGCGATTGAACCGGGCCGGACAGCGGCTGGGGGTCATCGAGCAGGAGATCAGCGACTACTACTGGCGCTACCGGGTGGCCGAGGAGCTGGCCGAACTGCGCAACATCTCGACGGTGGCCAGGCTGGTGATCGAGTGCGCCTCGGAACGGAAGGAATCAAGGGGCCTGCACTACAACCAGGACCACCCGCGTCCCGACGACCGGGAATGGAGGCGCGACAGCCTGATCCGAAGGAAGGGCGGCGGATGATGGAACCGGAACCGGAAAGCTGGAATCGAAGACCAAAAACGGATATCGGAAGCTGAGGCCAAAAACGGAGGCCGATTATGCTTGACAAGCGGGTGACTTATTGCTATAATACCAAGGTAGGTCGTTTCGTTTACACAACGAAGCGGCCTCGTTATTCAATGGAAGCAACAGCGCCACACAACCGGAAGGGATCCATAGGGCATGGCCTGCGGGCGGTGCCCTATTTGACGATATGCCGATAAAACTGTCCAGCCTTACCGAGGCCTCGCTGATCATCCCGTCGCTGGCCGCCACCGACGCCCGGGAGGTCCTGCAGGAGCTGCTGATCCGCGCCTTCACCTCGGACCGCATCTCCTCGCACCAGGCGGCCGAGGAGATGGAGGAACTGGTGCCGGGCGTCGGAGCCAGGGTGGGCCAGAGCATGCTCCGCGAGGGGGAGGAGGACATACTCCGGGAGCTGATGCACCGGGAGACGCTGGGCACCACCGGCATCGGCGAGGCGGTGGCCATACCACACACCCGGCACCCGCTGGTCAAGGAGATGGTCATGGTTCTCGGCCGCTCCCACCGGGGGATAGATTTCAACTCCCTGGACGGGCAGCCGGTGAGGCTTTTCTTCATGCTTCTCATACCGCAGGAGGAGAGGGTCAGGCATCTGTCCGCCCTGGCCGAGATCGCCCGCCTGGTCAAGGCCCAGGACTTCGTCCCCGGCGCCCTGCAGGCCCCGGACGCCAAGGAGATCCTCAAGCTGCTGAAGAAGGCCGAGGGATGAGGCGACCCCCGGAGATCTACAACCGCCTCTTCCGGGTGGAGATCACCCCGGCCCGGATACTGGTGCTGGGATTCGCCATCGCCATCCTGGTCGGCTCGGTGCTTTTATGGATGCCGTTCGCCTCGCCCCGGGACAACCCCTGTTCCTATGTCGACGCCCTGTTCACCTCGGCTTCGGCCGTCTGCGTCACCGGGCTGATAGTCAGGGACACCCCGAACGACTTCACCCCTGCCGGGCTGGCGGTGATACTGGTACTCATCCAGATAGGCGGCCTGGGCTACATGTCCATCGCCACCGTCCTCTCCCTGCTGGTGGGGCGAAAGATCTCGCTCAAGGAGAGGCTGATGATCCGGGAGGCCTACAACGTGCTGACCCTGGAGGGCCTGGCCCGGTTCGCCCTGCGCATCCTCAAGGTGACGGCGGTGCTGGAGCTGGCCGGGGCGGCGGTGCTGGCCCTGCACTGGCACAACCTGGGCTTTCCGCCCATGAAGGCGGCCGTCCTGGGGGTGTTCCACGCGGTCTCCGCCTTCTGCAACGCCGGATTTTCCCTGTTCTCCAACAACCTGGCCGATTTCGCCGCAGACCCGGTGGTCTCACTGACGGTCAGCGGCCTGGTGGTGGCCGGGGGGCTGGGTTTCATCGTCATCAGCGATCTTTACAAGACCAAGGTCAAGAGGGCCGAGCGGCGGCTGACCGTCCACACCAAGATGGTGCTGGCAGTCACCGGGCTGCTGATCGTCGGGGGGACCCTGTTCATCTACCTTATGGAGCGAAACCACCTGCTGTCCAGCTTTCCCGAGGCCGCCAGGTGGATGGTGTCGCTGTTTCACGCCATAACCCCGCGGACCGCCGGCTTCAACTCCATCGATATAGGAAGCCTGTACTTCCCCACCCTGCTGCTCCTGATCATCCTCATGTTCATCGGGGCCTCGCCCGGGGGGACCGGCGGCGGCATCAAAACCACGACTTTCGGGGTGATCATGGCCTCGGTTTGGGCCACCGTCTCAGGCCGTACTCGGGTCAATTTCCTTAGGTCGCGGATACCGGCCGAAGCCATAAGCCGCTCCTACGTGCTGGCCTTCATGGGCGGGATGCTGGTGGTGCTTGTGGCCCTGATGGTGTTGCGGGCCGAGATGCGGGCACTGACCGCCGACCGTATGATGCCGGTGCTGTTCGAGGTGGTCTCGGCCTTCGGCACGGTGGGCCTGTCGGCCGGTTCGGCCTCCAACCCGGCCTGCAGCCTGTCGCACGACTTCAACGTCTGGGGCAAGCTGCTGATAGTTCTGACCATGTTCGCCGGACGGGTGGGGCCGCTGACCTTGGGGACGGCCGTGGTCTGGCGCCGCAAGGACCTGCCCTTCGACTACCCCGAGGCCCGGGTACTGATCGGCTGAGCCCGCAAAGGCCTGGCCGCGGAGCGACGCTAAAATATCCGGAGCGAAACCCGCCCGGGCGGGCGTTCAAAGACGAACCAAGCAATTCAATGACGTAGCACATGAGACAGTTCGCGGTGATCGGCCTGGGACAGTTCGGATCCAGCGTGGCCCGCTCCCTGGCCGAGAAGGGGTGTGAGGTGATCGCCATCGACAGGGACGGCGACCGGGTGGCCGAGATATCGGAGACGGTGGCCCAGGCCCTGGCCTTGGACGCGGTGGACGAGAAGGCCCTGTCGGCCCTGGGGCTCAAGGACGCCGACGTGGCCATCGTCTCCACCGGCCAGGACATCGAGGCCTCGATTTCCATCGTCCTCATCCTCAAGGAGATGGGGGTCAGGGAGATCGTGGCCAAGGCGGTGACCGACATGCACGGCACCATCCTCAAAAAGGTGGGGGCCGACCGGGTCATCTTCCCGGAGCGTGACATGGGGGAGCGCATCGCCGAGAGCCTGGCCTCGCCCAACGTCCGCGATTACAGCGAGATCTCGGACACCCACGGCATCATGGAGCTGGTGGCCCCCAAGCGGTTCTGGAAGAAATCCATGGCCGAGCTGGACCTGGACGACGAGTTCAACGTCTCGGCGGTGGCCATCAAGCGCAAGGTGCCCACCATCCGCGATGACGGCGAGACCGAGCTCCGCGAGGAGATCAACATCCGGCCCAAGCCCGAGGACAGGATCAACCAGGGCGACGTCCTGATCATCATCGGCAGCTACGACGACATCCAGAAGGTGAGGGGCCTCTGACCATGGACAGCGACCGGAAGAAGGACGCCGCCAAGTTGGTGGAGCTGGGCAAATTCTACTACCTCAATCAGAAGTACGACCAGGCGGTCGAGGAGTACCGCCAGGCGGTGGAGCTTGACCCCAGGAACACCGACGCCCGATACAACCTGGGCATCGCCCTGGAGACGATCAACGACCTGGAAGGCGCCCGGGATACCTTCGAGAAGCTGCTGGAGCTGGACCCGGAGTACAAGGGCGCCCAGGAGCACTACGACCGGCTGGTGGAGCAGTGAGATAGAGGGCTTTTTTTCAGGAAACCAGGAAAACAGGAACGGCTTTCCTCCAGGCGGCGCGGGAAAAAAGAGAAGCCATATAAGTATAGTATTAAAAAGGGCATTCATGGATTCACGGCTTCCTCATAGAGAAGAAACAAAGGGATGGCTTGGCGCCATCCTTTTCTCATAACATGGATAGGCCCAGGCACCTCTGGCCGCTGATGGCGGTGGGGGTGGCCTCGATCTCCAGCGCCGCCGTGCTCATCAAGCTGTGCCAGGCCGGGCCGCTGGCCGTGGCCTTCTACAGGCTGGGTCTGGCCAGCCTGCTGCTCTGGCCGGTATTCCTGGCAAGAAGATCGTGGAAGGAGCTCGACCCGGGGAAACTGGCCTGGGCCGTGCTGGCCGGGCTCTTTCTCGCCATGCACTTCGGGCTGTGGCTGTACTCGCTCAGCTACACCACGGTGGCCAGCTCGGTGGTGCTGGTGACGCTGAACCCCCTGTTCGTGGGGATCCTGGGCTGGCTGTTCCTGGGGGAGAGGGTAGGCGTCCGGCTGGTGCTGGCCATCGCCCTGGTGATCGCCGGGGGTCTCCTGATCAGCGGCGGAGCCTTGCAGGCCGGCGGGACGGCGATGAAGGGGAACCTGCTGGCCCTGGGCGGGGCCCTGATGGCCTCGCTCTACCTGCTGGCCGGCCGCAGGCTGAGGGTCTCCATGGGCATCGTGCCATACGCCACGGTGTGCTACACGGCCACCACCCTGATCCTGCTGGCCGGCTGCCTGGCTCTGGGCGTGCCGCTGCGGGGGTTCCCGGCCTCCACCTGGCTCCTTTTCCTGGGCCTGGCCCTGGGGCCGCAGATCCTGGGGCACACCGTCTTCAACTGGGGCCTGAGATACCTGCCGGCATCCCGCATCGCCATGATGATAGTGGCCGAGCCGGTGGGGGCCACGGTGCTGGCCTTCCTGGTGCTGGCCCAGGCGCCGACCCCGGGCGAGATGGCCGGAGGAGCCCTGATCCTGGCCGGTGTCTACCTGTCGGCGGCGGTGCGTTAAACCATCCGCAGCGCAGGCGCTGCTGTCTTCGGAACGGATTGCCGTCGGCGATCATTCAGGCGCCATGAAACGTGCGAAACGTGCGAATCTCCTTGACAAACGGTGCGGGATGTCGTATAATAAACAAAGTTATTACCTTTAAATCTGATCCCGAGAGGTCAGAAAGGACCAAATGAAGATTTTGTCATCACATAACATACAGGAGCCTCCGTTCCCCCCAAGGGGAGACGGGGGCTTTTTCTAACCGCGGAGCGCGCAAAGTCAGGGCATTATACCGCGAAGATCGCAAAGGTTCTTACCTCGGGTTGCTCTGCGTTCTCTGCGGTCATATCGGCCAAGACAAACTAAAAACCGATATACGGAGGGAACCATGACCAAGCAGAAGGCGGTCATCATGGACGCCAAACAGATGGATCGGGCGCTGACGCGTATCGCCCACGAGATCCTGGAGCGCAATAAGGGGACCCAGGACCTGCTGATCGTCGGCATCAAGCGGCGGGGCGACAGCCTGGGGCGCAAGATAGCCAGGATAATCGGGGAGATCGAGAAGACGGAGGTGCCCTACGGCGCCCTGGACATAACATTCTACCGGGACGACCTGCAGACCATCGCCCACCAGCCGGTGGTCAACCAGACCGAGCTCAACCACGACGTCACCAACAAGACGGTGGTGCTGGTGGACGACGTGCTCTACACCGGGCGGACGGTGCGGGCGGCCCTGGACGAGATACTGGATTTCGGCCGGCCCAAGAGGGTGGAGCTGGCGGTGCTGATAGACCGGGGTCACCGGGAGCTGCCGGTCAAGGCCGACTACGTGGGCAAGAACGTGCCCACCTCGCAGAAGGAGATCATCGGAGTGCGTACCATGGAGGAGGACGGCGAGGAAAAGGTGATCATCAAGGAGAAAGCCGATGAAGTGGAGTAGGAAGGACCTGCTGGACCTGGAGTCGCTCTCGGTCGAGGAGATCACCATGCTGTTGGACACGGCCCGGAGCTTCCGTGAGGTGCTGGACCGTCCCATCAAGAAGGTTCCCATCCTCCGGGGCAAGACCATCGTCAACATGTTCTTCGAGCCCTCCACCCGGACATCCAGCTCCTTCGACATGGCTGCCAAGAGGCTGATGGCCGACACCGTCAACATCTCGCCCAGGACCTCGGCGGTCACCAAGGGCGAGACCCTGCTGGACACGGCCCGCAACCTGGAGGCCATGAGGATAGACCTGGTGGTCATACGCCATTCGTCCTCGGGCGCCCCCCACTTTCTGGCCAAAAGGATCAAGGCCGGGGTGGTCAACGCCGGGGACGGTCAGCACGCCCACCCCACCCAGGGCCTGCTGGACATCTTCACCATGCGGGAGAAGAGGGGGAGGATAGAGGGGCTCAAAGTCCTGATCGTGGGCGACGTCACCCACTCCCGGGTGGCCCGTTCCAACATCCACGGGCTAAAAAAGCTGGGGGCGGAGGTGGCGGTCTGCGGACCGTCCACCCTGATCCCGGTCGGCATCGAGGAGCTGGGGGCCAGGGTCTTCCACAAGATCGAGGAGGCCCTGGAATGGGCCGACGTGGTCAACATCCTGCGCCTGCAGCTGGAACGCCAGAAGAAGGGACTGCTGCCCACCCTCCGGGAGTACTCCCGGATGTTCTGCGTCACCGAGGAGCGCCTGAAGGCGGCCAAGCCCGACGTCACCATCATGCACCCCGGTCCCATGAACCGCGGGGTGGAGATCGACCCCCGGGTGGCCGACGGGGCCAGGTCGGTGATCCTGGACCAGGTGACCAACGGGGTGGCGGTGAGGATGGCGGCCCTCTACCTGCTGTCCGGCGGGGACGCGCCGTTGTCCGAGGCCATAAGGAAGGAGGCTTGACCGATGACAAACCAGAAAGCGGAAGGCAGAAGGCCGAGCGGCAGGCTGGTCATCCGGAATTGCCGGATCATAGATCCGCTCAACAAGAGGGACGAGGCCGGGGACATCCTGATGGAGGACGGAAGGATATCGGCCCTCGGAAAAGACATAGCACCGAACGGGGCCGAGGCGGTGAAGGGCGACGGGTTGGTGGCCTGCCCCGGCTTGTGCGACATGCACGTCCACCTGCGCCAGCCTGGCCGCGAGGACGAGGAGACGGTGGAATCAGGCTCCAGAGCCGCGGCCGCCGGGGGCTTCACGGCGGTGGCCTGCATGCCCAACACCCAGCCGGTCCTGGACAACCGGGGGATGATCGAGCTCATCAGGTCCCTGGAGACGCCGCTCTGCCGGGTGCATCCGGTGGGGGCCATCAGCAAGGGGTTGGAGGGGCTGGAGCTGGCAGAGATCGGGGACATGGCCGGGGCCGGGGCGGTGGCTGTGTCCGACGACGGGAGGCCGCTGACGGATTCCAACCTCATGCGCCGGGCGCTCGACTACTGCCGGATGTTCGGCATCCCGGTCGTCTCCCACTGCGAGGACAAGTTCCTCTCGGCCGACGGCTCCATGAACGAGGGTCCGCTGGCCACCCGGCTGGGGCTGCGGGGCATCCCCTCCGCGGCCGAGGCCTCGATGGCCTACCGCGACTGCCGGCTGGCGGCCCTGACCGGGGGGCGGGTGCACATCGCCCACGTCTCCTGCGCCGAGACGGTGGAGGTGGTGCGCCAGGCCAAGAAGCAGGGAGTGGCCGTCACCGCCGAGACATGCCCCCATTATTTCTGCCTGACCGAGGAGGCGGTCGTCGGCTACAACGAGGCGGCCCGGGTCAACCCGCCCCTGCGGACGAAGCGCGATGTCGAGGCGATCATCGGGGGGCTGAGCGACGGAACCATAGACTGCATCGCCACCGATCACGCTCCGCACTCGCTGGAGGAGAAGGAGGTCGAATTCGACGCCTCGCCCACCGGGATGATCGGCCTGGAGACGGCCCTGGGGCTGTGCTGGACGCATCTGGTGGAGAAAAAGGTCCTGACCGCCCGGCAGCTGGTGGAGAAGATGTCGGTCAACCCGAGAAGGATACTGAACCTGGCCGGCGGGTCTTTGGAAGTCGGAAAAGAATCCGACCTGACCCTATTCGACCCCAACGCCGAATGGACGGTGGACCCCGAGAAATTCAAATCCCTGAGCCGCAACACGCCGTTCGCCGGGTGGAAGCTCAAGGGCCGGGCGGCGATGACGGTGGTCGGCGGTCTGGTGGTCAAAGTCGACTGACATACTAAGTCCCCTCTAGAAAGAGGGGTCAGGATTGTGTCCGTTCGATGTAAAAGTGATCACACACCCCTCGTTCCCCTCTCAAGAGGGGACTAAGTAAAACTAGTATTATTATGGAGGAAACGCCATGCTGTTCATACTCTCCCTGATCATCGCCGGGCTGGCCATCTTCTACTGGCTGGGGGCGAACACCAAGGTCAAGCAGTACAACGAATCCTTCAAGGGCGGCCGGTCGGCGTCGGGGGCGGTGGCCGTGGTCTTCGGGCTGATAGTACTGCTCCGGTTCTTCACCGTCATACCGGCCGGGCACGTGGGCGTGGTGGACTTCTTCGGACGGGTGTCGCCCACCACTCTCAAGGCCGGCATCAACTTCCGCAATCCGCTGGCCAGGATCATCAAGTTCTCCATCAAGACCCAGCAGGTGTACGAGGTGATGGACGTGCCCTCCAAGGAGGGGCTGACGGTCAAGCTGGACGCCAGCATCCTGTTCCACCTGGACCCGGAAAAGGCGGCCCAGATCTACAAGACGGTCGGAGCCAACTATGTGGAGATCCTGCTGGAGCCCCAGTTCCGGTCGGTGTGCCGGGGAGTGACCGCGGGCTTCGAGGCCAAGGCCCTCTACACCTCGCAGCGCGAGGAGCTGGCCCACCTGATCACGGTGGACCTGGCCAAGCTGGTGGCCGAGCGGGGGGTGATCGTGGAGACGGCGCCCCTGCGCAAGATAGAGCTGCCCCGCAAGGTGACCGACGCCATCGAGGACAAGCTCAAGGCCGAGCAGGAGAGCCAGCGGATGGAGTTCATTTTGACCAAGGAGAAGCAGGAGGCGGAGCGCAAGCGGATCGAGGCCCGGGGCATCTCGGACTTCCAGAACATCGTGGCCCAGGGCATCTCCCAAAATCTTTTAAGGTGGAAGGGGATCGAGGCCACCGAGAAACTGGCCCAGTCCCAGAACGCCAAGGTGGTCATCATCGGCGCCGGCCAGGACGGCCTGCCGATAATACTGGACACCAAGTAGGCTCCTAACGGGCGGCTGATCCAAGCTGATAACGGAAGATCCGCCGAAGACCGGCCGAACCCTTCGCCGGCTGGAGCCTGATTTACCTGTTGAATACGGATGGTAGTTTTTGGTAACATTACCCTTTGGGCCGGAGGGCGCCAACCCCCGGCCGGCAACCGCAAACCATAGAATCTCAAGAAAAGGGCGCTTATGGCAAAAATGATGCTGCTGATAGCCTCGGGCGGGGCGCTGGCCCTGCTGTTCGCCTGGTTCAAGGCCCGCTGGGTCGACCGCCAGGACGCGGGCGATGAGAAGATGGTAAGGATCTCGGAGCACATCCGCCAGGGGGCCATGGCCTTCCTCAACCGGGAATACCGGGTGCTGGCGATCTTCGTGGCGGTGGTGGCGGCGGTGCTGGCCCTGGTCAACATGAGGCAGGCCGAATCCAGCGCCCTGGTGGCCCTGTCTTTCGTGGTCGGCGCTGCCTGCAGCGGACTGGCCGGGTACTTCGGGATGAAGGTGGCCACCCGGGCCAACGTCCGCACCGCCCAAGCGGCCCGGACCGGCCTGCCCAAGGCGCTGGAGGTTGCCTTCTCCGGGGGAACGGTCATGGGCATGTCGGTGGTCGGACTGGGCCTGGCCGGACTGGCCGGGCTTTTCCTGCTGTTCACCGGGGTCTTCGGCTTCGAGACTGCCACGATTCCCGGGCTCACCCGCCTACTGGCCGTGATCTCCGGGTTCTCCCTGGGAGCTTCATCCATCGCCCTGTTCGCCAGGGTGGGCGGCGGCATCTACACCAAGGCGGCCGACGTCGGAGCCGACCTGGTGGGCAAGGTGGAGGCCGGCATTCCCGAGGACGATCCCCGCAACCCGGCGGTGATCGCCGACAACGTGGGCGACAACGTGGGCGACGTGGCCGGGATGGGCGCCGACCTGTTCGAATCCTACGTGGGGGCGGTGGTGGGCGCCATGGTTCTCGGAGTATTTTACAATATAAATCTAGTATTTCTGCCGTTGTTGCTGGCTGCCTTCGGCACCGCCTGCTCGATCCTGGGGACCTTCGCCGTCCGCATGACCGAGAAGGGCGACCCCCAGAAGGCCCTCAACCTGGGCACCTTCGGAGCAGGCGGCCTGATGGTGCTGGGCATGTACCCAGTCATAAAGTGGATGGTGCCCCAGACGGCGAACTTCGCCGCCAACCCCACCGGGACGCTGGTCCCGATCACCGCCGCCGGCCTGTTCGGCTCGGTGGTGGCCGGGCTGGCGGCGGGAATCGCCATCGGACTGATCACCGAGTACTACACCTCGGAGTCGCGCCAGCCGGCCCGGGACCTGGCCCGGCAGTCGCTGACCGGGGCGGCCACCACCATCATCGGCGGGCTGGCCCTGGGCATGAAGTCCACCGCCCTGCCGGTCATCTTCCTGGCCGTGGCCATCGTGGCCTCCTACCAGCTGGCCGGACTCTACGGCATCGCCCTGGCGGCCCTGGGGATGCTGTCCACCACCGGGATCCAGCTGGCGGTGGACGCCTACGGGCCCATCGCCGACAACGCCGGGGGCATAGCCCAGATGAGCAACCTGGGCAGGGAGGTGCGGCAGCGCACCGACAAACTGGACGCGGTGGGCAACACCACGGCCGCCATCGGCAAGGGCTTCGCCATCGGCTCGGCCGCCCTGACCGCCCTGGCCCTGTTCTCGGCCTTCCAGGCGGCGGTGGGCATCGAGCGGATAGACATCTCCAAGCCCCAGGTCATCGCCGGGCTGCTGTTCGGCGGGATGCTGCCCTACCTGTTCAGCTCCATGGCCCTGCAGGCGGTGGGCAAGGCCGCCTTCGAGATGGTGGCCGAGGTGCGCCGCCAGTTCAAGGAGATACCCGGCCTGCTGGAGGGCCGGGAGGGGGTCGAGGCCGATTTCGCCAAGTGCGTTGACATCTCCACCGCGGCCGCCATCAAGCGGATGGTGCTGCCCGGCCTGCTGGCGGTGGTGACGCCGGTGGTCTTCGGGCTGTGGAACGTCGAGGCCCTGGGCGGGCTGCTGGCCGGGGTGACGGTCAGCGGGGTGCTGCTGGCCATCTTCATGGCCAACGCCGGGGGCGCCTGGGACAACGCCAAGAAGCACATCGAGGGCGGGGCCCACGGCGGCAAGGGATCGGCCGCCCACCACGCGGCGGTGGTGGGGGACACCGTCGGCGACCCGTTCAAGGACACGGCCGGGCCGTCGCTGAACATCCTGATAAAGCTGATGAGCGTGGTGGCCCTGGTGATAGCGCCGCTGCTGCGGTCGCTGGGGAGGTAGGCGCGCCTTTCCCGCGGGACAAACAGGAAGATATCGACCGGCGGCACTTGTCCATAAAGGCCGCCCTGGGGCGCAGCCCAGGGCGGCCTGCGCTCTAAACCGGACATCGGTTCACGGGGAACGACGCGGGCTTTTCGTTGCATAAAGGCGGTGAATCTGATAAAATAATCAAAGTGAATGATCCCTTAGCCAGTCTTTCCGCATTAATGATTGGGAGCGCATGATCGACCAAGTGGAGAGAAAAAAGCGCCTGGTACGCTGGTGGATAGGTACCGGATCCAGCGCCATCGTGCTTGCCTTCGGGGGATATCTCCTCGTCATGAGGTACCTGCTCGACCACAATCCGCTTCGGGAAAAATACTGGCTGATCACCGGGCTGGTGCTGGGCTTCGGGGCGCTGCGGCTGGGAGGGCAGCTGCTGAGGAGGAAGTACCTGTTCGATGAGGATTAAAAAGCAGGTAAAAGGAGATACTATGAAACTGTCACATTCCGTATCACTGGTTTCAATCTTTTTGTTGTTCAGCCCAGCCTCTTTTACCCAGCAAAAAACTCTAAAAAAAGAGGAGCTATACATTGGGGTTAAAGCAATAATCGTTCTTGGTGTCGAGGACCTGGTCAACGCTAGCATTGAGGCAAACCGAACGACGAGATTGAAACACATGAATGAAACATACAGCAGAGGTGACGGCTTTCGTGTCACCGTCTCATCGCAGGCTCAGCTGGCAGATGCCATCAATAACGAATGTCGGCAGTTGGTGAAGAACACAACTTTCACCGATGAAAAGGAACGGATCTATGTTATGGCATTTGCCGACAGCATGATACAGGCTTCGCTTGCCGGATTGTCATTCGCCAAGGTGATAACAAAAAAACAATCGGATTCCGTTAGAACGATAATGCAGGAAGAACGCGCCATCTCAGGGGCCAAGAGAATAGAAGGTGACACAAGGCCACAAGTATCGCCCAAAGAGCTTGTCAAGGAGCTATCCGAGAGGCTGCAAGCTGACGGTATCTTGAACTGTTCGTTTCAATACGGCAAGAACAAAAACGGCAAGGACGTTATTTATCTAACGGCAAGGATAGTGGATGCCAATGCGCAAATGTTATGGCAAAACATTGTTGAAGTGAATACGATAGTTTTGCGTGATAAACCCAAAGATGTATTCGTGCATAATAAAATACAAAAAGCCGTTGTGAAGGTGTTCAAGCCCCTGAAATAAACAATATGTTACAAAGTCAAGTCGGCAATATACAGTGGCCTATCCCGTGTTAAAATCTGTCTTTTTGTTGACATGCGTCGGATTATGTGTTTCTTGTTATCCGGCCAGTTTCAAGGCGGTCGACCAGAAGAACGTCCGCACCCAGCTGCACGTCCCCAAGGACGTGCCGTTCGCCGCCTTCGACAGCAATCCGAAGGAGGCCGGGTGGTTCGGGCGCGAGGGTCTGCGCATCCACGGGGTCCTGCAGTTCAGCGAGGAGCAGTTTCGCGTTTATCTAGCCAAGCTCGACGATCCAAAAATCTGGAAGCCGGTAAAATTCCATCACTACTCGCCCAGCATCGCCCAGAGCCATACGGACTCGGCCTTCAAATGGCTGTCCCTGCCCCTCCACCCCTGGGCCGAGGGATACCTCAGGCACTGGGAGTTTCTGCCGCGGGTCAAGTCGATCGGAAACGGCCGTTACTACTGCGCGGTGCTGATGGGAGAGATGGGCGAGGGATCGCCGGACGGCAGGGGAGGGCGCCATCCCAAATGGAGCTGGCGCATGAGGCACTGCTCGGAGATCGGCCCCAAGGAACACCCGGTGATAACCACCTTCGGGGCGCTTGACCTGGACGCAATGAAGTTGTATGTTTATATAGGGTTTTCGGGGTGAACTGGCCGTCTCGATAATCCCGCCGGTTGTCGAGTTGACCCGCTTTATTGGGTCGTATCGAGACACGGCGGGCACTCGACGGCCGGGGCGACCGGAGATAACAAGAAAGATATCCATACCATGCAGCTAGGCATCATCGGCCTGCCCCAGTCCGGCAAGACCACCATCTTCAACGCCCTGACCAAGTCCGCGGCCAAGGTCGGCGACTTCTCGTCCGGGCCGGCGGTCCACATCGGGGTGGTCAAGGTGCCCGACCCGAGGCTGGACTTCCTCACCGAGATGTACAACCCCAAGAAGAAGGTCCCGGCCACGATCACCTACGTCGACATCGGGGGCATGGCCAGGGGCGCCTCGTCCTCGGGCGGGCTGGGGGCCGAGTTCCTGACCCAGATGCACAAGGTGGAGGCGGCCATCCTGGTGCTCCGCGACTTCGACAGCGCGGCCGGGCCGGCTTCGCCGGCCGACGACTACCAGACCGTCTTCACCGAGCTGATCCTGTCCGACCTGGCCATGATCGAGCGGCGGATCGAAAGGGTGAAGGTCGACCAGAGGAAGAACAAGCGGCCCGATCTGGAGAGGGAGCTGCAGGTGTTGGAGAAATGCCGGCAGCAGCTGGAGGCCGAGCGTCCGGTGAGGACGCTGGGCCTGGCCGCGGACGAGTCCAGGCGGCTGCGCAGCTTTCAGCTGCTGACCGAAAAACCGCTGATGCTGGTGCTGAACCACGCCGAGGCGGCCGACTGCCGGCCGCGGACCCGGGAACTGGCGGAGCTCACCGGCGGAGACCCCTTCACCCTTTGCGGGCCGATCGAGATGGACATCGCCCAGATGCCGGACGACGAGGCCAAGGGCTTCCTGGAGGAGCTCAAGATAGACGAGCCGGCCCTGTTCCGGATGATCCGGCAGTCGTACCGGATGCTGGGCAAGATCTGCTTCTTCACCGTGGGCGAGGACGAGTGCCGGGCCTGGACCATCACCGACGGCACCAAGGCGCCGCAGGCGGCCGGCACCATCCATTCCGACATGGAGCGCGGGTTCATAAGGGCCGAGGTGGTGCACTACGGCCACCTGGCGGCGGCCGGTTCCTTCGCCAAAGCCCGGGAGCAGGGCCACGTCCGCTTGGAGGGCAAGGAATACGAGGTGAAGGACGGGGACGTCATCAACGTCAAGTTCAACGTCTGAGCCTACCTTCGTCATCCTGAGCGCGGCTTCCCTGTTTGGCTTCCGAAGGATCCGAACATGAAACATTGAAACCCGATCGTCAAGCGAGAGATCATTGCCATGGACATCACCTGGAAACAACAGCATTTCAACAACAGCTGCGCCTGCGCCTGCCTGGCCATGCTGCTCTCGAGATACGGAATAGACAAGCAGGATGACGACGTCAGCACCGAGTCCAAGATGCCCTACCGGGTGCGCTTCGAGCCAGGGGACGGGGGTTTTTTCGTGGCCGGGATCATGGACCAGTCGCCTGAGGTCTTCAACAGCATGCTGCAGAAGCACCGTTTGATGATGGCCAGGCCGGCGCTGAAGGACCGGCTCGAATTCCTGAAGGCGGCCGACGGCCTCCTGTCGCAAGAGTTGCCGTTCATAACCACCGTCCCCACCCACATCCTGCCCACCCCGGGCTACGACCAGGTGCGCCAGCGCGGCGAGACTGGGCGAAACCACGCGGTAGTAATCTACGCCACCGACGGCCGTGATTTCAGCCTGCTGGACCCCTCAGGCGGCTTGGACCGAACTAAAACCCAGGTGTTCGGGATGATACGGGCTCAGGTCGATCTCCGCGTTGGCCGCGAAACTCTATGCAACGAGCTGGAGGCCAGGAAGAGGCCCTTCCTGGCGGATAGCCTGACCAAATGGGACGGCAAGCAGGCCATGGCCATCCTCGACCTTCTCAACCAGACCAGGGCGGCGCTGGACGCCCTGGTCCAGACGGCCGAGAGGTTCGGGGCCGAGATGCAGAAGAGCCCGCCCGACCGGCACGAGGACATGCTCTACGACTACCTGGGGCGCTGCTTCAAGCCCATCGCCCTCGACTGGCGGACGGCCATCGAGGCCCAGAAGGGCCGGGCCAAGGCCCAGTTCGACCTGATCGAGCAGTTGTACGGCCTGCAGGACCTGATCGTTAAGCAGCAGAAAGAGCTGGACGGAAAGCCGGGCATCGGACCCGAGTTCTGCGCCGAGCTTTCGAAATCGGCCCTGCGCATCCAGCAGGCGGCCCAGGCCCATCTGAGCACGGCCTACTCGATAAGGTGAAA
>DHHE01000213.1:24678-27998 GCA_002403115.1 bacterium UBP2_UBA4780
ATGAAGACAGGCTTCGTCCAGTTCGCCCCGGTCTTCGGCGAGGTGCGGAAAAACCTGGCAGCCATAGAACGGCTCGTTTCCAGCACCAGAGCCGACCTGCTGGTGCTGCCCGAGCTTTGCACCACCGGCTACTGCTTCGCCTCCAAGGCCGAGGCACGGGGGCTGGCCGAGCCGTCCGGCGGCCTCTCGCTAAGGTTCTTAAAGCGACTTTCGAGGGAACAGGAAGTGAGCCTGGTGGCAGGTTTCGCCGAAAGGGAGGGAAGCAGGGTCTACAACTCGGCCGCCCTGATTACACCTGAGGGGCAGGTCGGCATCTACCGTAAGAGCCACCTGTTCTGGAACGAGAAGAAATGGTTCTCCCCGGGCGACACCGGGTTCCGGGTCTTCAGGATGGGATCGGTGAATATTGGGATGATGATCTGCTTCGACTGGATCTTCCCGGAGGCCGCCCGGACTTTGGCCCTGCGGGGCGCCCAGATAATCTGCCATCCCTCCAACCTGGTGCTGCCTCATTGCCCGGCCTCGATGCCGGTGCGGGCATTGGAGAACCGGGTTTTCACCGTCACCGCCAATCGTACCGGCCGGGAGAGACGGGGAGGGCAGGATCTGCGTTTCATCGGGCGCAGCCTGATATGCGGGCCGGACCGGAGGGTGCTGGCCTCGGCAGGCGGAAAGGAGGAGTGCATCAAGGTCGTGGAGGTGGACCCGGCCAGGGCGCTGGACAAGGGGATGACGCCGCGAAACGACCTGTTCCGGGATCGGCGGCCCGGCTTTTACAATGTCCCCTCTTGATTAGAGGGGACGGGGCTAGCGAGCAGATGAGAGCATGTTTGAGAAAGCTTGGTGAGTTCGGCCTGATAGAACGCATCAAGAGGGGTGGGAGAAGCCGCGGACGGAATATCCTGTTGGGAATCGGCGACGACGCCGCCGCCTTCCGACTTTCGCCGGGCCATGTCGGCTCGGCCACCACCGACACCCTGGTCGAAGGAACCCATTTCGACCCGAGGTACACCGGCTTCCATGACCTGGGCTGGAAGGCGATGGCGGCCAATCTGTCTGACATCGCGGCCATGGGAGGGCGTCCCCTGATGGCCCTGGTCTCGCTGACATTGACCGGACGCCAGTCCGTAAAGGACGTCGACGATCTCTACCGGGGGATGAGGGCGCTGGCGGGAAGATTCGCTGTCGACATCGCCGGCGGGGACATCGTCAGGGGAAGGGAGCTTTCGGTCACGATCACGGTCATCGGCGAATGCCGGAAGGGGAACCTGGGCCTGAGGTCGGGGGCCAGGCCCGGCGACGCGGTGCTGGTGACCGGCACCCTTGGCGGCAGCCGGGCTGGGCTACAATTGATAAATTCAAAATTAATAACTAAAAATGCAAAATTGTTGATAAAGCATCTGAGGCCCGAGCCGCGGGTCCGAGAGGCGCTGGCGCTGGCCGGGAGCTTCAGGCTCCATGGCATGATAGACATCTCGGACGGGCTGGCCTCGGAGCTGCACCACCTGGCGCGGGAGAGCGAGGTCGGGATCGCCATCGACCGGGGAGCCCTGCCGGTGTCCCCGGAGGCGCTGGCCGTGGCCGGGAAACTCGGGCAGGATCCGGCCGGGTACTGCCTGTACGGAGGCGAGGATTACGAGCTGCTGTTCACCCTGCCGAGGCGTGACGCGATCAAGGCGAAGGCGCTTATGCGCAAACTGGGAACGCAGTGCACGGTCATCGGGCAGGCCTCAGCTGGGCGGGGGGTGAGGTTAACGGGACGGAACGGAAGATCCGTATCCTTGGCCGGGAGCGGCTACCGGCATTTCTGAGCCCATATTGACCGGGGGCGTTTTCTCGCTTATAATTTACCATACGAAGGAGTCAGGAAATGGACATGAAAAAGGTTTTCGACCGCGCCCGGCGCGACAAGGTCGAGTTCGTGGCCGTCAAGTTCGGCGACCTCCTGGGAAAGTGGCATCAGATCACGGTGCCGGCCCACGAGCTGAAGCCCGACCTGTTCCACCGCGGCCGGGGCATAGGCTTCGACGGCTCCAGCGTGGCCGGGTTCACCCAGGTCAAGGCCGGGGACATGATAGTCATTCCCATCCCGGAGACAGGGATCCTCGACCCCTTCGCCCAGCTGCCCACCCTGACCTTCATCGGCGACATCATCGACGTGGCCACCGGGGAGAAGTTCGTCAGGAACCCGCGGTCCGTGGCCGAGAAGGCAGAGCGATTTCTGGCCAAGACCGGCTACGCCTCGGAAAGCTACTGGGGTCCGGAATTCGAGTTCTACCTGTTCGACTCGGTGCGCTACGACAACCAGGCCCAGAACTGCTATTTCAACATAGAATCGTCCACTGCCCACTGGAACACCGGCCGGGACGAGGGGCCGAACCTGGGCTACAAGATACCCTACAAGGGCGGCTACCACGCGGCCCCTCCCCACGACCGTTTCCTGGATTTCCGCTCGGCGCTCTGCCGGACCCTGGAGCGGTGCGGCATCCCGGTCAAGTACCACCACCACGAGGTGGGCGGGGCCGGGCAGATGGAGATCGAGGTCATGTTCGACACCCTGACCAGGATGGCCGACCGGACCATGATGGTCAAATACATCGTGCGCAACGCCGCGTTTAAGGCCGGACTGACGGCCACCTTCATGCCCAAGCCGCTGTACAAGGAGCCGGGCAACGGGATGCACGTCCACCAGTACCTGGCCAGGGGCGGAAGCTCCCTGTTCCATAAGAAGGGCGGTCTGGTCAACATGTCCGACCTGGCCCGGCACTACCTGGGCGGCCTGCTGCATCACGCCCCGGCCCTGCTGGCCTTCACCAACCCCTCGACCAACTCCTACCGGCGGCTGGTGCCGGGATACGAGGCGCCGGTCAAGGCCTCCTACTCGGTGGGCAACCGGACGGCGGCGGTGCGCATCCCCGGCTACCTGACCGACCCCAAGAACTTCCGCTACGAGTTCCGCCCGCCCGACGCCACCTGCAACCCCTACCTGGCCTTCGCCGCCATGCTGATGGCCGGGATCGACGGCGTCAAGCGCAGGCTGGATCCGGGCCAGCCCCTGAACAAGGATCTTTTCAGCCTGTCGAAGGCCGACCTGGACAGGATCCCCACCCTGCCCACCTCGCTGGGCGAGGCCCTGGAGGCGCTGCGGCGGGACCACAAGTTCCTTCTTGAAGGCGGGGTCTTCCCCCAGGACCTGATAGACGTCTGGCTGGACCTCAAGTCCAAGGACGTGAGCGAGCTGGGGCTGAGGCCGCACCCCTACGAGTTCCAGATGTACTACGACTGCTGATAGCCGGGCTTTCTCCCGCAGAGGCGCAGAG
>DHHE01000146.1:0-1733 GCA_002403115.1 bacterium UBP2_UBA4780
GATCCAGAAGATCTCCGGACCGGCCGTCATCGCCAAGGGGATGATGGGGGCCCGGATGTACGACATCGTCAAGGTGGGCAAGCTGGGGCTGGTGGGCGAGATCATCCGGCTGGACGGCGACACCGCCTTCATCCAGGTCTACGAGGACACCTCGGGCCTGTTCGTGGGGGAGCCGGTGCTGACCACCGGCGAGCCGCTCAAGGTGGAGCTGGGGCCGGGCCTGCTGGAGTCCATCTACGACGGCATCCAGAGGCCGCTGGACGTCATCAAGAAGGAGAAGGGCGACTTCATCGCCCGCGGGGTGGAGGTGCCCAGCCTGAGCCGCCAGAAGAAATGGCGCTTCGTGCCCAAAGCCAGGCCAGGGGACGAGGTCGCCGGCGGCGACCTGCTGGGAGAGGTCCAGGAGAACGCCTGGTTCGTCCACAAGGTGCTGGTGCCCCCCAAGGTCAAGGGGAGGATAAAATCGATCGTCAAGGAGGGCGAGTACACGGTGGCCGACACCGTGGCCACCCTCGAGGACGGCGCCAAGCTGCAGATGATGCACTCCTGGCCGGTGCGGGAGCCGCGGCCCTTCCAGCGCAAGATGGACCCCAACGAGATGTTCATCACCGGCCAGCGGATACTGGACACACTGTTCCCGGTGGCCATGGGCGGCACCGCCGCCATCCCCGGGCCGTTCGGCTCGGGCAAGACCGTTGTCCAGCAGACCCTGGCCAAGCACGCCAACGCCCAGGTGATCGTCTACGTGGGCTGCGGGGAGCGGGGCAACGAGATGACCGAGGTGCTGACCGAGTTCCCCGAGCTTTTGGACCCGCGCACCAAGCGGCCCCTGATGGAGCGGACGGTGCTCATCGCCAACACCTCCAACATGCCGGTGGCCGCCCGCGAGGCCTCCATTTACACCGGCATCACCCTGGCCGAGTACTTCCGCGACATGGGCTTCAGCGTGGCCATGATGGCCGACTCCACCAGCCGCTGGGCCGAGGCCCTGCGCGAGATCTCCTCGCGCCTGGAGGAGATGCCGGGCGAGGAGGGCTACCCCACCTACCTGTCCTCCAAGCTGGCCGCATTCTACGAGCGGGCCGGCCGGGTGGTCTGCGCCGGCTCGGGCGAGCGGCTGGGCTCGGTGACGGTGGTGGGCGCGGTCTCGCCCCCGGGCGGCGACTTCTCGGAGCCGGTCACCCAGAGCACCCTGCGCATCGTCGGCACCTTCTGGGCCCTGGACCAGGGGCTGGCCCAGCGGCGGCACTTCCCGGCCATCAACTGGAACCGCTCCTACAGCCTTTACGCCAACATGCTGGCCGGCTGGCTTTCGGAAAACGTGGCCCGGGATTACGCCGCGGTGCGGCAGCGGGCCCAGGAGTTGCTGCAGAAGGAGGCCGAGCTCCAGGAGGTGGTCCAGCTGGTGGGGCCGGACGCCCTGCAGGACAACGAGCGGATGGTGATCGAGGTGGGCAAGATGCTGCGCGAGGACTTCCTGCAGCAGCACGCCTTCTCCGAGGTGGACGGCCACTGCGACCTGTCCAAGGGCTACCTGATGCTCTGCGGCATCCTGGCTCTCTACGACCGCTGCCAGGAGGCCATCGCCCAGGGAAGGATGCACATCAACGACATACTCAACCTGCCCCAGATGGAGCTGAGCGCCCGGTTCAAGGAGGTCCCCAAGGACAAGTTCCAGTCCCATTACCAGGAGTTCCTGGCCGGGTTGAAGCAGACCTTCGGCACCTAGCCGG
>DHHE01000146.1:1901-4493 GCA_002403115.1 bacterium UBP2_UBA4780
GAGGAGGAGCGGGCGGCCTTTCCCGCCGGCTTCAAGGGCGCGGCCTCGCCCGAGAAAAGCTGCGCCCGGGTGATCTACAACCACTACGGCGGCGCCGGAAAATTTCCCGGCCTGGAGGAGATGATGGAGGCGGTCGACAAGTCCGACTCCGGCGATCTGGAGGCGGGCGAGGTGGAGGCCCCCGGGTCCTGGCTGCTGCTGGCCTTCATCGTCGACCCCCGCACCGGGCTGGGCCGGTTCGACGACTTCCGCGTCGGCACCATGCCCCTGATGGAGCTGTTGCTGGAGAACATCGGGGAAAAGCCGGTGGACCAGATCCTGGCCCTGCCCGACGTGGCCCAGAGGGTGGACAAGTACCGGGAGCAGAACGCGATCTACAAGGAGATGATCAAGAGGCGGGCCGTCCTCAAGGGCAAGGTGCTGGTGATCGACCTGCGTCCCGAGGAGAGGATCGCGGCCGGAAACCGATTCGTGGAGTACGTCATGTTCCCCGAGGCCACCGTCTCGGTCCGGGTGATGTGGGGCTTCCAGAAGCGGAACGTGGTTTTCGCGGTGGGCCACAGCGTGGTCAACCGCTACGCCACCGTCAACGTCGGCTCCCTGATGCTCAAATACGGGGGCGGCGGGCATCCCCAGGTGGGCACCTGCCAGGTGGAGCCGGAGAGGGCCGACCGGGTGCTGGCCGAGCTGGTGGAGGCCCTGGGCAGGGAAGGCTGAGCGGCTTCATCCGAAAAAACTGAGGGGGTAACGCCATGAGACTGGTGACCAGGGCCGATTTCGACGGCCTGATCTGCGGGGTGCTGCTCAAAGAGGCCGGGGTGACGGACTCGTTCATGTACGTCCATCCCAAGGACGTCCAGGACGGCAAGGTGGAGGTGACCGCCGACGACGTCCTGGCCAACGTCCCCTACGCCCCGGGCTGCGGCATGTGGTTCGACCACCACATGTCCGAGGACGAGCGCCAGGCCTTCCCCCACGACTTCAAGGGGGTGTCCATGCAGGCCAAGAGCTGCGCCCGGGTAATCTACCACTACTACGGGGGCAAGGAGCAGTTCCCCGGGTTCGACGAGATGATGGAGGCGGTTGACAAGGCCGACTCCGGCACCCTGTCGCTGGAGGAGGTGGCCAAGCCGGAGCGCTGGCTGCTGCTGGCCTTCATCATGGACCCGCGCACCGGGTTGGGCCGGTTCTCCGACTACCGCGTCTCCAACCTGCAGCTGATGCAGGACCTGATGGACCAGTGCCGGAAGCTTTCCATCGAACAGATCCTGGAGCTGCCCGACGTCAAGGAGCGGGTCAAGCGCTACCAGGAGTCGGAATGGCTCTACAAGGAGATGATCAAGCGGCACTCGGAGCTCAAGGGCAACGTGCTGGTGACCGACCTGCGGGCGGTGGAGAACGCGGCCCCGGGCAACCGGTTCGTGGAATACGGGATGTTCCCCAAGGCCAACGTCTCCATCCGGGTGATGTGGGGGCTGAAGAAGCAGAACATCGTCTACGCGGTGGGGCACAGCATCCTCAACCGCACCTCCAAGACCAACGTCGGCTCGCTGATGCTGAAGTACGGCGGCGGCGGGCACGCCAAGGTTGGCACCTGCCAGGTGCCGCTGGAGGACGCCGAGCGGGTGCTGGACGAGCTGATCGGGAAGATGAACGAGGACGGATAGGCCAGTTCACACGCCAAATGTAAAAGGTCAACTGTCAAAGGGCCGGGGAAGGGCTGAACACTAACAGGAGGAAGCATTGGCTAGGACGAATTATTCGTACGCCAAGCGCCAGAAGGAGCTGGCCAGGCAGAAGAAGCGCGAAGAGAAAAGGCAGAAGAAGCAGGCCAAGGGCGGGGAACAAGTCGCGGAGGCCCCGGACCAGGCCCAGGCCGGAGGAGAGGGCTCTTTGGTCCAACCGGACGATCAGCCCAAAACCGACCCGGGCTTGCCGGGATAGGCCGCCTGCCTTGGCGGCCACGGACTTTTGTTTCCGCACCTATAGGGCATAACCACTTTAATCCGCGGGGCGCGAATACCGAAAAGGATCTGGTCATGATTAAAAAATTCAACCGGGCCGGCAGGTCCGGGAAAAGGGAATTCTCCAAGCCGGACGGCCGCGGTCCCAGGAAATTCGGCGGGGGCGGGTTCCGCCGGCCGGCGCCCAGGGATGGCGGCGATTTCGAAAGGGACAAACAGCTTCACCCGGCCACTTGCTCGGTGTGCGGCGCCCAGTGCCAGGTGCCGTTCCGGCCCTCGGGGGACCGGCCGATCTACTGCCGGGACTGCTTCCGCAAGCAGGACGGCGACGGCGGCGGGCGGGACGCCTTCCGCCGGGACGCCCCCGGGCCGCGGCGGCCGGCGCCTTTCCGCCGCCCCGAGGCGGCGGGGACCGGCGAACTGGCGAAGGATTTGGCGCAGATCAACCGCAAGCTGGACAGGATCCTGGAGGCGCTGGAGGGAGGGGAGGAGGAATCGGAATGAACCGCGGATCCCCCGGGCTCCAGCAAGTCTTGCGAACAAGTTCATATGATTATCCCATCTATTCAGGAAGATTCTGGGCAAGGTTGTGAATGACATCGCTTTGCTTGAAAACTGACAATGCTTG
>DHHE01000012.1:0-645 GCA_002403115.1 bacterium UBP2_UBA4780
TACTTCCGGGACCAGACGGCCGTCATCCACTCCATGCCCTTCCGCCGCCTCAAGCACAAGACCCAGGTCTTCTTCTCGCCGGACAACGACCACGTCTGCACCCGGATGGAGCACACCCTGCACGTGGCCACCATCTCGGCCGCCATCTGCCGGGCCCTGGGGCTGGACGCCGACCTGGCCCAGGCCGTAGCCCTGGGGCACGACCTGGGTCACGCCCCCTTCGGCCACCGGGGGGAGGAGGTGCTGGACGACCTGCTGAAGGGGCACGGGGGATTCATCCACGAGATCTACGCCCTGCGGGTGGTGGACAAGCTGGCCAACGACGGGGCCGGGCTCAACCTGACCTACGGGGTGCGCGACGGCATCGCCTGCCACTGCGGTGAGCGCTACGAGAAGGAGATCGAGCCGCGCTCCGAGCGCCTCAGGCTGGAGGAGATGAAATCCCTGGGCGCCTACCCGGCCACCTACGAGGGCTGCGTGGTCAGGATGTCGGACAAGATCTCCTACCTGGGCCGGGACATCGAGGACGCCTTCCGGGCCGGGCTGGTGGACGAGGAGCAGGTCCCCGTGAAGATAGGGGAGAGCCTGGGGCGCAAGAACGGCGAGATCATCGACACCCTGGTGAGCGACGTCATCGCCCAGACC
>DHHE01000012.1:729-1526 GCA_002403115.1 bacterium UBP2_UBA4780
GGGCCTCCAGGCCAGGTACGGCAAGGATTTCGAGAGGTACGACCACGACCCGGTGCCCCTGTTCCGCCGCTTCGGCCGCCACCTGTTCAAGCTGGACCCGGTCTACTCGGCGGAGCGGACGGCCCCGGAGGTCATGGCCGGGGACTACCTGGCCGGGATGAGCGACGACTACGCCCTCAAGTGCATCCAGGAGGTCTTCCTGCCGGCGCCGCTGCCGTTCGACCTGCCGCGGGGCGCGGGGTACGATTGACCGATCTCCCGCGAAACTTGTCCTGAGCTTTGCCGAAGGACACGCGAAAAACACGAAAATTATCGTCGATAATTTTGCGCCTTTGCGCCTTAGTGAGAGAATGCCGACAGACTTGACCCTGGTCGACGACCACTTCTGCTTCGCCTGCGGGAAGAACAACCCCGACGGGCTGGGCCTCAAATTCGAATACCCGGAGCCGGGCCGGTGCCGGGCCGAGTTCGTCCCGGCGGAGAAGTTCCAGGGCTGGAAGGGCGTGCTCCACGGCGGCATCATCTCCACCCTGCTTGACGAGGCCCTGGCCCACGCCTTGGGCAGCAGCGAAAGCGGGGCTGGCGGCTCGGGCGCGGTGACGGCCGAGCTCTTGGTGAGGTTCAAGAAGCCGGTGCCCATCGGGCAAAAGGCCGTGCTCACTGGTCGAGTGTCGTCCGTCAAGGGCCGGGTGGCCGAGGCCGAGTCTGAGCTGGCGGACGAAAGCGGGACGGTGCTGGCGTCGGCAACGGGCAAGCTGGTGAAGCCAAAGGCATAATTGTCATCCCGGGGATTCTCC
>DHHE01000012.1:1618-12320 GCA_002403115.1 bacterium UBP2_UBA4780
TGCCCGGGGCCCGGAAGTTCCTTTGGCTGGCCACCTCCGGGCTCAAGGACCTCTACATAAAGGACGGGCGGCGAATGGCGCCGTTCCTCAAGCTGCTGTCCGAGCTTGTGGATAGGGGCGTCTCCGTCCGCCTCATTCACGCCGGGGAGCCGGGCCCGGCCTTCAGGCGCGACTTCGACCGGTATCCCAACCTGGTGGAGGGCCTGGAGCGGATGCTCTGCCCCCGGGCCCACTTCAAGTCGGTCATCGTCGACGGGCGCTTCGCCTACTCGGGCAGCGCCAACCTGACCGGGGCCGGCCTGGGGGCCAAGTCGGACGACCGGCGCAACTTCGAGGCGGGCTTCGTCACCGACGACCGGGAGCTGGTGGAGCGGATCATGGGCCAGTTCGACGGATTGTGGATGGGCGGCCACTGCCGGACGTGCGGAAGGAAGAGGTACTGCTCGGAACACCAGGATATGTAATCGCAGTTCATCACGGCAAAGACCCGCGACTGCGCGGAATCCTGATTTCCCCCGGCAGTTTTCGGGTGTTTCGCGTGTTTGGCGGGCAAGAAAAACCATTGGAGAGAAAGATATGTCCAAGATGCTTTCCTACTGCGGGCTGGACTGCTCGGCCTGCCCGGCCTACCTGGCCCACCGGAACAACGACCAGGTCCTGCGGGAGAAGACCGCGCCGGAGTGGTCGAAGATGTACGGCGCAGACATCAAGCCGGCCGACATCAACTGCGTCGGCTGCACCGTGGACCAGGGGGTGCACATCGGCCACTGCTCCGAGTGCGAATTACGCGAATGCGCCACCTACCGCACGCTGGCCAACTGCGGGGAGTGTCCGGAATACGCCTGCGAAAAGCTCCGGGTCTTCCACCAGTCGGTGCCTGCCGCCAAGGCCAACCTGGACGATTTCCGGAAGACCCGCTGACCGGGAAACCGCGGCAAAAGCGACAAACTGGGAAAGCAGGCCGATGTCCGCAAAGGGCAAAAGCGTCCACTTCATCTCCCTGGGCTGCCCCAAGAACCGGATTGACACCGAGGCCATGCTGGGGGCGCTCGAAGCCAGGGGATACCGGCATGTAGACGACCCGGCCGAGGCCGGCGCGGTGGTGGTCAACACCTGCGGCTTCCTGCGGGCTGCGGCAGAGGAATCGTTGGACGAGCTGCGGCGGTTGTCCGCCGGGAAACCAAAGCAGGGCTACCGGCTGGTGGCCGCGGGATGCCTGGCCCAGATGATGGGGGCCGGGATCAGGCGCGAGGTCCCGGGCGTGGACTCGGTGATCGGGATAAACGGCTGCGGGAAGATCGCAGCCGCGGCCGAGCGGGAAACGTGCCACGTTCCAGCCAAATCGAGCCACTATCCGAACGGGTACTACCTCGGCCGCCGGCTGACCACCGGTCCGGGCTGGGCCTGGCTGCGCATCGCCGACGGCTGCGACAACCGCTGCTCCTACTGCCTGATACCTTCCATCCGCGGCCGTTTCCGCAGCCGCCGGATCGAGGACATCGTGCGCGAGGCCGAGGCCCTGATCGCCCGGGGGGTCAAGGAGCTGAACCTGATAGCCCAGGACACCACCAACTACGGGGCGGACCTGTATGGCCGGCGGAGCCTGGGACGGCTGGTTAAAAAGCTGGACAGGGTAGATGGGATCGAATGGGTCCGCCTGCTTTACACCCATCCCGCCCACTGGGACGAAAGGCTGATGGGAGATCTGCTGGAATGCCGGCACGTGGTCAACTACATCGACCTGCCCCTGCAGCACTGCTCGGACAGGATATTGAAGTCGATGGGCCGGGGCGTAACAAGAAAAGGGATCGAATCCCTGATCGCCAAACTGAGGGGAATCAGCCCGGGGACAATTCTCAGGACCACCATGATGGTCGGCTATCCCGGGGAGACCGATGCGGAATTTGACGAGCTTCTGGCTTTCGCCAGGGAGCAAAGGTTCGACAGGCTGGGGGCCTTCGCCTACTCGGCCGAGCCCGGGACCAGGGCGGCCCGGCTGCCGGGGCAGGTGCCCGAGGCGGTCAAGGCCAGGCGGCTGCGCGAGCTGATGGCGGCCCAGAAGCGGATATCGCTTTCCCGCCAGCAGCGCCGGGTGGGCAAGGCGGCCGAGGTCCTTATCGAAGGCGCCTGCGGTGCCGACCCGGGCATCCGGGCCCCAAAGGGATACGGGTATTACGGCCGCAGCCGGGGCGAGGCGCCTGAGGTCGATGGCAAGGTGTTTCTCAAAAGCGACCGCCGGCACGTCCCGGGCGAGATCGTCATGGTCAAGCTGGAAAAAGGGTGGGCACACGATTATGGGGGGAGTCTGATAGGTGATGGCGTGGTCGTTTTTTGAGATCTTCCGGGGGGTGGTTGCCTTTACCGCCGGGTTGCTTTTCGGCTCGTTCGCCAACGTCTGCATCTGGCGCCTGCCGCGCTGCGAGGAGGTGGTCAGGACTCCTTCGCACTGTCCTGACTGCGGCGCGGCCATCCGCTGGTTCGACAACATACCGCTTCTCAGCTACATCATGCTGGGCGGCAGGTGCCGCGGCTGTCGGAAGCCCATCAGCCCGCGCTACCCGGCGGTCGAGCTCATCTCAGGCATCATGTTCCTGGCCCTTTTTCTCAAGTACGGGCCGGAGCCAAGGCTGGCCGCGGCCCTGGTCTTCGGCTGGACCCTGCTGGTCATCAGCTTCATCGACCTCAAGCACTACATCATACCAGACGTCATCACCCTGCCGGGCCTGGCCCTGGGCCTGGGGGCTGCCGGCCTGGCCACGGCCGGGCTTCCGCTGTCGCTGGATCCGTTAGCCGGCGGCCGGTACGCGCTGCCGCCCATCCTGGAAAGCCTCCTGGGCGCGGTTCTGGGCGCCGGTTTCCTGATGCTGGCCGCCTGGGCCGGCAAACTGGCGTTCAAGCAGGAGGCCATGGGCGGCGGCGACGTCAAGCTGGCCGCCATGATGGGTGCCTTTCTGGGGTGGAAGGCCATGCTGTTCGCCCTGTTCGCCGCCTTCCTGCTGGGAAGCATGTCCGGGCTGGTCTTGATCGTCCTGGGCCGTGTGAAAGCCCGGAGGGCGGTCGTGCCCTTCGGCCCGTTCCTGGCGCTGGGGGCCTTGGCGGCGCTTTTTTTGGCCCGGCCGGCGGTGGGCTGGTACCTGGGTTTGCTTTTTAACCGTTGACCCCTTGACAAAGCGGTTTATTTAGGATATAGTTATACATTGAATGCAGTTAGGGGGATCCGCCGGGCCTCGTTAACGTCGGTAAGCTAGTATCCGCTACATCGCCATACTTTCCTTGGTACTAGTGGGATAAATCCATAGCTACCGCACTGGCCCGTTTCTGCATGATTGTGGGAAACAGAGTATCCCTTGAAAAGGGATAGCCGGTGTCAGATTTCGATGCCGGTTTTTTTATTTTCCCGGAGCCAATGTCCCCTCAAGCAACAACCGTCCCCGATCGAACCTATCACACGGCGTTTTATGAAAAGAACGGCCATAGCTGCCATCATTCTCGTGGCCGGACATTCCGCCCTCCAGGCGGGGATAAGCCTGGACCGGAGCGACCGCCAGGCCTGCTGGTTCACGGTGCAGGTGCCCGAGGCCCGTCTGGAGAAGGCGGGCGGTCCGCACACCCGGGTGTCCTTGGAAGGCTTCGGCCCCGAGGTCCTGCCCGGAAAGCCGGCCATTCCCTCCGGATTCGTTTTCGTGGCCGTGCCCGAGGGCGCCCGGGTAACAGTCCAGGCCGAGCCGGGGAAAACCGGGGAATTCAACGACATCAGGCTGCAGCCCCAGCCCGTGCTGGTTCCCGGCAGCGCCCCGGGGATGGGCGTTTATGAATACGCCGAGGACGAAGAAGCCTATTCCCAGCACGGCTTCAGCCCGAGGGCGGCGGCAGAGCTGGTCACGGTCGAGCCGTTGCGCCAGCTGACCCTGGCCCGGATCAGGATCAATCCGGCGCAGTACGACCCGGCCGCCGGGCGGCTGAGGATCCACGGCCGGATTCAGGTAAAGGTGAGCTGGGACCCCCCGGACAAGGGCCGCGGCCGAAACGATGACGCCGCCTTCGACCGGGCCTATGCCTCGCTGGCCGTCAACTACGCCCAGGCCAGGGACTGGGCGCGCGGCCCGGCACCGGAGCCGTCCAAGGACGGGGACCCGTTCGACCGGTCAAACCGCTGGTTCAGGATGCCGGTGGTGAACGAGGGCGTCTACTGGATAGACCACGGCTATCTGCTGAGGCACGGCATCGATCCGGCCACCATCGACCCCAGGACGGTCAAGATATTCAACGGCGGATCCCGGGCCCTGCCCAAGGATTACATCCAGTCATACCCTGACTCGCTGACCCAGTCGGCCATCTGGGTCAAGGGCGAGGAGGACGGAAGGTTCGACACGGGAGATCTGATCGTTTTCTACGCCCAGGACCTTTCAGGCTGGGCCAAGAACTCGGCCCTGGCCACGCCCCAGTTCCACAATCCCTATTGCGACACCAACGTCTACTGGCTGGCCTGGGGAGGGGAGGCCGGGCTGAGGATGCAGACGGTCAACGGGGAGCCCCAGGATCCCGGCGCTCACGCCCCCAGCGCCTTCACCGACACCCTGCATTTCGAGCAGGACGCCTACAATCCCTTCAATTCCGGCGAGATCTGGTACTGGAGCAACATGGGGCGGGGCAATTCCGAGCAGACCAGGCTCTACTCCCTTGGTTTCTACCTGCCCGAGCCCGAGGGGGGGGCGTGCGGCGTCAGGATATCGTACCGGGCGGCCACCAGCGGCTGGCACCGGATGAGATGGGGGGTCAACGGGGCTTTTGCCCGGGACCTGCGGTGGAGCGGCAACCCCGGCAGCGGCGAGCTGTCGGACACTGCTTCCTGCAGCGCGAGCACCGGTACCAACCGGCTGGACCTGGAGCTGGTCAAGGAGACGGCCGACACCACCGACGGCATCCATTTCAACTGGTTCGAGGTCTCGTATCGCCGGGCCTTCCGGGCGGTCGGACGCCGCATCAAGTTCCGGGTGGACTCGGCCGGACACCAGAGGCACCGGGTCACACTGACCGGGCTGGCTTCGGAGAACGCCCTGATCCTCGACATCGGCGACCCGGCCCGGCCCAGGAGGATAGCCACCTCCAGGGTATATCCATCCTACGCCGAGTTCGAGGACGGCTGGAGGCCGGGCAACCGCTACCTGGCGGCCGCCCCGGAGGCCTGGCGGGCGCCGGCCGCCATGTCCGAGTATCAACCGCAGCGGCTGCGGTCCGCCTTCCTCGACGCCAGGTACCTGATCATCGCCCCCGACGAGCTGTGGACGGCCGCCCAGAAGCTGGCCGCGCGGCGCGGACAGGATACCTGGCTGGGCCCGGTGCGCATCGTCAGGCTGTCGTGGGTCTACAACGAGTTCGGCTTCGGGCTGAGGCAGCCGGCGGCCGTCAGGAACTTCCTCAAGCACCTCTACCTGTCATCCAACCGGACCAGCCCGGCCTACTGCCTGCTGTTCGGGAACGGCAACTTCGATTACCGCTACCTCAACCGGTCGCTGCCCAACGTCAACCTCGTTCCCAGCTACCAGGGCGACGCCCTGTCGGCGCCGCTGGGCGAGTACCGGTTCGACGCCCATGACGACTGGTTCGCCCATTTCGAAACGTCCAATTACCCGCAATTCTCCATAGCCAGGCTGCCGGCCACCGGGCCGGCCGAGGCCGAGGCCGTGGTCAGCAAGTTATTCGGCTACGCCTCAAGCCACGGGCCGTGGCGCAACCGGGCCATACTGATGGCCGATGACCAGTTCTCCACCAGCAGCTCCGCCGAATGGGTGCACACCCGGGACACCGAAACGCTGTCCAACAGCCATCTGCCGGGACACTACGACCGCTGCAAGGTCTACGGCATCGAATATCCCAAGGTGGACAGGACCAAGCCCGCGGCCAAGGCCAGGCTGATCTCGGATTGGAACCAGGGCGCCAGCCTGGTGAACTTCATAGGCCACGGCTCCTGGTGGACCTGGGGGCACGAGGAGTACTTCCGGGACATCGATGTCCCGTATCTGTCCAACGGGGAAAAGCTGCCGTTCGTCCTGACAGCCTCCTGCGGCATCTCGCGGTTCGACAACCCAAATTACCGTTGCATCAACGCCGGGCTGGTCGCAAAGGGCAACGGCGGGGCCATCGCCACCTTCGGCGACATGCGCGAGGGCTTGAGCGGGGCCAATTTCCTCTTGAACCACAGCGTCTACGCCGCCGTCTTCCAGGACGGGCTGGACCTGGGCCAGAGCGTCTTCACCGCCAAGTTCCGCACCCAGTCCGTGGCCTACAACAACCGGCCCTATGTTCTTCTTGGAGATCCCGGCATTTATCTGGCAAATCCCAGGCATGCCATAACCCTGACGCTGGGCTCAGACACGCTTCTTTGCCGGGGACGATACGCGGTAACGGGAAGGGTCGAGGAGGCAGGCGCTTTGCCCTCGGGCCAGGTGCTGGTCAGGATTTTCGACGTCCCCACCAGGGTGGACAGCAGCGGGACAAGCTATTATCAGCCAGGCAAGGCCATAAGCCAGGGTTTGGCAACGGTAAGCGGCGACAGCTTCAAGTATGTTTTTAATGTGCCCGATCTCTACTATTCCTCGCCCAAAGAGGGTTGCCGCATCAGCGCCTACGCCTGGGGCTCCTCCGGGGACGCGGCCGGGACAGGCGCCGGAACGATCTGGATCGGCGGCCTGGACACCACCCGGGTGAACGATCAAACCGGGCCGGCCGTCTCTCTCACGGCCGACGGGGACGAGGTCAGGGAGGGCGACTTCATTTCAGCCCGGGCCAGGCTGGCGGTCAGGCTGAGCGATCCACTGGGGATCAACATCACCCCCGGCGTCCAGGAGGGGGAGATCCGGACCTGGCTGGACAACGAGGCCTACCAGGACCTGAGCCAGTCGTTCATCTACGACCTGGACAGCGACAGCTCGGGCCGGGCCGAGTATTCGCCCCGGCTCTCCCTGGGCGGCCATCTGCTGACGGTGAGGGCTTACGACAGCTTCGGCAATCAGACCACGTTCCGCCGCTCCTTCCGGGTGGCCGACGACAACTCATCGTTGGAGATGGTCTACAACTATCCCAACCCGACCGCCGGCGGGACCCACTTCACCTTCCAGCTCCCGGAGCCGGCCGACGTCACCATCCGGGTCTTCACGGTGGCCGGGCGGCTGATCCGGACCATCGAGGCCCCGGGGCTGGGGGCCGGGTACCGGCAGGTCTTCTGGGACTGCCGCGACCAGGCGGGCGATCAGCTGGCCAACGGCGTCTACCTGTACAAGGTGACCATGCGCGGCGCCGGCCGCGATGAAAGCAAATACAGCAAACTAGTGATAATGAGGTAGCCATGGGAAGAAAGAAACGGGAAGCGACAAGCACAGACGGGGGGAAACTGATGTCCAGATCCATTTTGGCGGCGGTGCTGCTGGCGGCGGGGGCGGCCCCGCTTTGGGCCATCTCCGAGGGCGGCGCCATTTTCCTGATGATCCGGCCCGGGGCCAGGGCCTCGGGCATGGGAAGCGCCTTCTGCGCCATCGCCGACGACGCCACCGCCACCTATTTCAACCCGGCCGGCCTGGCCTTTCTGGCCAAGGAATCACGGCCCCACCTTTCGCCCCAGGACGTCAGGAACTGGCGGCAGCTGGCCGAGGCGTTCCAGGGCGCCGAGCAGGATTACCTGCTGGACCCGTCGGAGATAAGCGATCCCGACGGCCTGGTCATCAGGGCCGGGCGAGCGCCGCTTTTCTGCGCGGCCGACGTGGCCGACTGGCGGCGGTTGCTGGCAACCCTGGCTGACACCGCCGGCGCGGAGGACCGGCCCTCCCTGGGGGCGAGGCTGGACCCCGCCCTACTGGACGAACTGAGGGGATACGACGCCGGCAATCTGGAGGCCGGGAACAAGGCGTCGCTCCTGCGCGCCCTCAACGGGCTGCTGGCCGACAGGTCCCTTTTCCGTCTGCCGGCGATGGCCGGTGTCCGGCTGCCGGAGCAAAGTCTGGAGGCTCTGGACAGGGCGATCTACACCGGACAGCGCAATTCGGTCAAGGCCGAGGACATAGCCCAGCCCAGGCTCCTGGCACAGCGCCTGGCCTCGGGCGGAGACGCGCCGTCCAGGCACGTCGCCAAAGGCTTTAGCCAGCGGGCCCGGACGGCCCTGACCCGCGAGTCCAGGTTCGAAGCCGACAGCCTGAGGCGGATGCTGGCCGCCGAGCTGTCCCGGATCGCCAAGGCGGGGCCGCTTTACAATCAGGCGGTGTTCCCGGAGGCGTCTTTGAAACCGGCCGCCAGGCAGCTGGCCGCGATGCAGCTTCGGGGCGACGAACTGGCCAGGCTCAACCTGAGGATCCTGGCCGACGCCTTTCCCGCCGAGATCGATTTCCGGTTCGACCGGGAGCTGCTGACTGCGTCCGAGCTGCGGACCATCAACCGCCACTACCTGGAGACGGTGCTGAAGCCGGCCCTGGCAGGGCTGGAAAACAGGGTCGAGCCGGGCCCCGGGGAAAAGGAGGTGATGGAAAGGATGGGCGGGGCGGCCGCCGGCATCCTGGGCGGATACGACGGGACCCAGGAGATGCGGGCCGAGGACGTCAACCTGCTGGTTGACGAGCTGAACCGGATCATCTCTGCCCAGGATTTCCCCGCGGCCCGGGCCGCCACGGCGGTGCCGCATTACCTGGCCAACCGCCAGGCCATAGACCAGGCGTTCAGAACCGAGATCACGCCCTCCTCGGCCCAGAAGCCGAAGACGGCCAGGCTCTACCTGCGGCAGCGTCTGGAGCGCCCGGTGCAGGAGCTGTTGGACCGGCTGGCCCAGGGTACGGAGCCGGGGGAGGACGAGCAGGCCCTGGCGCTGTCCGGGATCAACTCACTGATCGACGCCGGTGACCTTTACCAGCCGGCCTACTTCCCCAGGGCCTCCTTGGGCAGCGAGGCCAGGTCGTTGGTGTCGGGCGGGGTGGAGGGACTTTCCCAGAGGAAGCTGCAGCGACTGAACCGCCTTCTGCTGGAATCGGAGCTATCCGGCGCGGTGGCCGCCCTCGGCGCCGAGGGAAAGAGCAGGCACGCCACCCTGATGCACTCCCCCTGGCTATCCGAGATCTGGGGCGACGTGGGCGACATGTACTACGAGTTCATCGCCTACGCCCAGCCGGTGAGGGACTGGGGGGTTTTCGGCGGCAACCTCATCTTCCTGTCCGAGGGGAAGAACCAGCACCTGGACGAGTTTGGCAACGTCCTGGGCGAGTTCTCCAGCTACGAGTTCTCGCCGACCCTCTCCTACGGCAACAAGGTTCTCCCCGGCCTGGGGACCGGCGTCAACCTCAAGGTGATCCACTCCCACCTGGCCCCGTTCGGCCCTCCGGGCACCCAGGGCAAGGGGGTGGCCACCACCTGGGCGGTGGACCTGGGGCTGCTTTACCACACCCCGCTCCACGGCCTTTCCCTGGGGTGCAACCTCCAGAACCTGGGGCCGAAGCTGGTCTACATCGACGCCCAGCAGGCCGACCCCCTGTCGCGCAACCTCAGGCTGGGCCTGGCCTACAAGATATTCGACGGGCGCATCACCAAGCTGACCAGCGCCTTCGACATCACCCGGACGGTGGTGGACTTCGACCCGTCCTGGAGCGGTGAATGGTGGAAGAACCAGTGGCGGGAATCGGTCATCCATTTCGGGAACGAATACGTCTACACGGGCTTCGTCCAGCTGGCCCTCCGCTACGGTCTGGTTTACGACCGGGCGGGGCGGATCGGGACCAAGCTCGATTCCTCCGAGCCCAAGTTCTCCCTGGGCGAGGCCAGCACCTTCGGGGGCAGCGTCGGCTACCGGAGGATCTCCTTCGACGTGGCCCTGGAGCCGGGCGGCGAGCTGATGAACGGGACCAAGAACAAGAAGTTCGCCCTGTCGTTCAATTTCTAGCATATCCCGAAAGGACCAGATGACCAGAGACGCCGCCATCCTCGCCTTGCTGCTGGCCCCGGCCCTGATATCCGGGAACGCTTCCGGCGACGACCTGTCACGGCTCAAGGCCTCCGGGCCGACCTCCAAGCCGGTGCTGGAGCGGCTGAAGGCCCAGCCCCGGCAGTACCAGGACGCGGTCTGCCGCCGCAACATCCTGGGCCAGATCCGCCAGGCCAGGAAGGATCGGGGGCTCAAGACATTCGGGATCGACACGGTCAGGGTGCTGGCCATCAAGGCCCAGTTCCAGCTGGACGACGACCCCAACACCACCGGTAACGGCCACTTCGACTACCTGGGAAACGGGGAGCCGGTCTACATCAACAACGACCCGGCCCAGGGGCACAACTTCGAGCACGAGCCGCCCCACGACAGCGTCCACGTCCACAGCCAGCTGCTGGCGCTGCGCAACTACTATTGGGCGGT
The DNA here is from genome assembly GCA_002403115.1 of bacterium UBP2_UBA4780. GTDB lineage: Bacteria > Edwardsbacteria > AC1 > AC1 > EtOH8 > UBA8901. Next base: position 11,997 of record DHHE01000012.1, read on the forward strand.
CTCCGGCGGACGCCTCTGGGTCGAGTTCAAGCAGGTGCCCGAGGGCCTGCAGTCGGCCTACACCCTGCCGCACCAGATGTCCTTCTACAGCGATTTCTACAACGGGTGGGACAACTGGGGGGCCGGCATCTACGTGCTGCTGCGGGACGCCATCGAGGCGGCCGACGCCGACCCGCTGAACCTATCGTTCGGCGACTACCAGAGCTACATGGTCATCCACGCCGGCTCCTGCTGGCAGACCGACCCCTGGGGGGCCGACATCCCATCCGTCTTCATCCGGATGGACGAGAGCTACCCCATCATCGCCAACGCCGGCGCCGACGT
>DHHE01000012.1:12327-14504 GCA_002403115.1 bacterium UBP2_UBA4780
GAGATCGCCCACGAGTTCGGCCACCAGCTGGGCCTGCCCGACCTCTACGACTACAGCTACCAGTCGGTGGGCCTGGGCGAGTGGGAGCTGATGTCCTGGGGCTCCTTCAACATGAACGCCTACGTTCCTCCGCACCTCTCGGCCTGGTGCAAGGTATTCCTGGGCTGGGCCGAACCGGTGGTGCTGTCACCGGGCACCGACACCACCGTGGCCTTGCGCTGGGTGGCCAAAAACCCGGGCGACATCGTCAAGATCCCGATAAACACCAACGAGTACTACCTGATAGAGAACCGCCGGGCCCAGTCGCATCCGGACACGACGGTGCACTTCGATCCCGTCGAGTACGGCTCGGACTCCAGCGGGGTCCGCGTCTGGAAGCGGGGGGTGCTGGTCAAGGTGGACGACTACGACATCTCGCTGCCGTTCGACCTGGGCAGCGGCGGGCTGCTGGTCTATCACATCGACGAGAACCTGATCCGCCAGCGCTGGGAGGACAACAGCCTGATGACCGGCGACATCAAGGCCGTGGACCTGGAGGAGGCCGACCATATCCAGGACCTGGAGCGGTGGTGGGGCATCTCGCCCTATCCCACCTTCGCCAGCCCCCGCGACGCCTTCTTCGCCGGGAACAACGACCGGTTCGACGCCTTCTCCGACCCGCCCACCACGGCCAACGACGGCTCCCACAGCCACATCGCCATGACCGGCGTCTCCGTCCCCGGCGAGACCATGACCGCCAGGTTCAAGGTGGGCTGGGCGCTGCCGGGCTTCCCGGTGACCTTGGGGGACACGGTGGACTGGAACAGCCCCAACTATGCCCACCTGAACTTCGGGACCGATTCCGCCCAGACCGTGGTCCTTCTTCCCGGCGTCAGCGGCAAGCTCTACTGCTGGCGGGCCGACGGCCGGGGCTACATGAACCGGGACACCATCCATGTCCAAGGCTCCGACACCGTCCAAATCAGGGCCGAGATGGCCAAGGTCCGGGGCAGCATCTATTCCTCGCCGGCGGTGGGGGATGTCGACAAGGACGGCCGTCCGGAGGTGTTCGTCAGCGCGGCCGCGACGCTGACCGAGGGCTACGTCTACGGGTTCCGCTTCCAGCCACAGCCGGCCTTCGACACCACCGAGACCGGGCAAGTCTATCCTGTGAACCGGGCGGCCCCGGTGCCCGGCTTCCCGGTGAGGGTGGACGGGCCGGTGTATTCCTCGCCCCTGCTGGCCGACATCGACGGCGACGACACCCTGGAAGTGGTGGTGGCCGCCGACGACAAGAAGCTTTACGCCTGGAGGCGCGACGGGACGCCGGTCGCCGGATTCCCGGTGGCCCTGGGGATGGAGACGCGCTCCACCCCGGCGGCGGCCGACCTGGACGGAATACCGGGAGCAGAAATAGTAGTGCTCTCTGGAGATAGCAGGGTATTTGCCGTCCGTAAGGACGGAACGCTCCTGCCCGGATTCCCCGCCCTGACGCCGTGGGTGGACTGGGTGAGCTCTTCGGCAGCTTTGAGCGATATAGATTCGGATGGCTGGCCGGAGATTATCGCCGCCAATAAGAAGGGGTTATACGTCCTGGACAGAAACGGGAGGGTCCTGCCCGGCTGGCCGCACTTTTTCGAGCAGCCTTCGGTCTCATCGCCGGCCATTGGAGACGTCAACAGGGACGGGTACCATGACATCGTCATCGCCAACGGGAACAAGCTGTATGTCTTCAATTTCAACGGCGCCATAGCTGCCGGTTTTCCCGTACGGATCTCGGGAAGCACGATTGTGCAATCGTCGCCGATTCTGATGCAATTGAGCGGGGGAGGAGGCCTGGATATAGTCATCGGCTCACCGGACGGCCGCCTCTGCGCCTTCGACGGCAGGGGCAACGTGATTCCGGGATTTCCGCTGACCGTCGGCGGAGGCGTGCTCTCCACGCCCATGGTCTGGGATATGGACAACGATCCTTCGTCCAGCGAGTTGTTGGTGGGTTGCGACGACGGCAAGCTCTACGCCTGGAGCCTGCCGGTAGGATTGTCAGATTCATGGCATAGATTCCACGCCGACGCATGCCAATCGGGTTACCGCTTTGGATCGGACCCCTGGATGACGGATGACAATAAATTGGAAAACCTCTACGTCTATCCCAATCCGGTTAGAAAGACATCGGCCAAGATCCGTTTCAAGGCCGT
>DHHE01000012.1:14670-27000 GCA_002403115.1 bacterium UBP2_UBA4780
ACTATATCAATGGCGCAAACGTCCGAACTAGAAAGTGGCGGCAAGGGCCCCGAGGTCCGGGAGGCGGTCGTGGCCACCCAGGCCGGGATCGCGAAAGCCGACCCCCCTGTCGAGCCCGGGCCTAAGCCGGCGCCGGCGGAAAAGCCCAGGCCCAAATCGGTGAGGAAGGCCTTCTTCCTGTCGCTGGCCGTCCCCGGGGCCGGGGAATATTACGTGGGACAGAAGAGGTACACCCGCGGTTTTCTGGCGTCGGAGGCCATGATCTGGTCATTCGCCCTTTTCTCCCGGTACCAGGGGAGCATGTGGCGCGACGACTACATCTCCTACGCCGCCCTGGAGGCCGGGACCAATTCCGCCAGGAGGGACGATCTCTACTACCAGAACGTCTACGAATGGCCGAACAGCATCTGGTACAACGAATACCAGTGGGTGGAGGCCCGCGACCTCTATCCCGACGACCCGGCCGCCCAGGCCGCCTACGTGGCCGACAAGCTCTACGCCGGCGCCGACGCCTGGGAGTGGCAGAGCGAGGAAGAGTGGAACCGCTTCCGCAGCCTGAGGGTGAAGAGTGAGAGCGCCTACCGACGGGTGACCTACGCCGCCGGAGCCGCCCTGCTGAATCACCTGCTTTCAGCGGTCAACGCCGCCAGGCTGGCCAAGAGCCACAACAGCCGGCATTCCATCAAGAAGCGGATGGCCATGGACCTCAACGTGCATCCCACCTGGGGCGGAGGCATGGCCTTCGTCCTCACCGGCCGATTCTAGGCGGCGCTCCTACGGAGGCGGAACCGGGGCCAGTATCCTTCTTTTCGCGAAGAAGGATACTTTTTATTTTCGGCATGTCAGCCCTTTTTCATGAGGAAACCATGAACCCAGGAAAAATCCATTTGCCAAGGATGGCGATCCGCGGCATGCCTCCATGGGGGGGCGCGATTGCGGCCGCAGCCATTGCTTTCGCGTTGGCCTGGCTCCCCTCCTGCGCCACGCCGGGGGTACTTGCCAACAGGCCAAACGGGCCCCGGGATGTCAAAGTTACCCGGGCCGTCTCCGGCTTGGATCCGGATCGCTACTCGGGCCTGGCGGCCTCGCTTGACGGCGGGCTGTTCCTGGCCGAGCAGTCGGGCTGGAGGGCGCAGGCCTTCCGTCCGGGTGAAGGCAGGCCCTTCGAGATCGCCCTGCCCAGCGCCAGGTGCCTGGTGGCCGGCGGTTTCATCCAGGGCTTTTGCGCCGTGGACCTGGTCAACCGCGAGTTCATCCGTTTCGACCAGCATGGCAGCGAGGCCTATCGCGCCGGGCTGGGCGGCCACGGCGCCGCCGCCTTCTGCCTGGCCGCCTCCGGCGAGACGTTCTTCCTTGACGCCGACGCCGTCGCGGTGGTGGTGAGGGACCAGGGCTTCAGGGAGTCGCGGAGGTGGCAGTTGAGGGGGGCGGGCCGGCCCCAGGCGATCGCGGCCGACCTGCTGGAGGGCCTGGTGGCCGTGGCCTATCCGGGAGAGGGTAGGCTCGACACCTATTCGACGCTGGGGGTCCTGATGGACAGCTCACCGTTCTCCGCCGCGCCGGGGCCCCAGTCGCTGGCTTTCGACGGGCGGGGCAGGCTGTGGGCGGCCGGCCCCGGGGAAAGGGCCGCGGTCTTCCGGTTCTCCGGCCGGAGGTGGGCGGAATCCGGTTCCGTCGAAATCGCCGGGCTCAAGGCGCTGGCGGCCGGGCCCGGGGGGACAGTGCTGGCGCTGGGCCGGGAACAGGTGCTGAACTTAAGCGTCGAGTGACCGCCATCAACAAGGCCATCGCGATTTTGGTCTTCATCCTGTCGTCGGGCGCGGCGGGCCAGGTCCGGCCGGTGGCCGAGAGCGATAGCCTGGTGGCCGTGGCCGGGCCCGGGATGCGGAACCTGGCCCTGGGGGATTTTCACGTCCTCTCGGGCAGCGAAAGGATCTTGGTCAACGGCCGGGAGCTTCAGCGCGACCAGCATTACGCCATGGACTATTCTTCCAGCCTGGTTCTGCTGGCCGCCCCGCTGTCCGAGGGGGACACGGTCAGGGCCCATTTTCTCAGGCTGCCGCTGAGGATAACGGCGCCGGTCGTTTACCTGCCTCCGGCCGCCCCGCCGGGAGCGGCCGACAGCGCCGCCATCCCGTCGCTACCGGCGCCAGGAGAGCGGACATCCTTCCCGGACGCGGCCGGAGGCGACGGCCTAAGGCTGGGCGGCAACAAATCGCTGGGGGTGGTGGTCGGTTCGGGGCGGGACCTGTCGGTGGAGCAGGCGCTTCAGGTCAGCGTCAACGGGCGGGTGGGGCGGGACATCGAGGTCAACGCCTATCTCAGCGACCAGGAGATGCCGCTCTCCACCAGCGGAAGCACCCAGGAGCTGGAGCAGCTGGACAGGGTCTACCTCCAGGCCAGGGCCCCGCATTGGGAGGTGACCATGGGGGATTACGACCTCTTGCTGAGGCGCTTCCGTTTCGCCGGCGCCGAAAGGCAGGTTAAGGGGGTCGAGGCCAGCGGCCGGCTGGGCGGGTTCCGGGCCGTGGCCGCCACCGCGGTCTCCAAGGGCAAGCAGGCCGCCGTCAGGTTCTCGGGCCGGGACGGCCTTCAGGGACCCTATCTTCTTTCGGCCGGGTCGGGGACGGAGCCGGCCCCGGTGCTGGCCAACAGCGAGAGGGTCTGGCTGGACGGCCGGCTGTTGCGGCGGGGGGCGGCCGAGGACTACACCGTCGACTACCAGCAGGCCCGCCTGACCTTCACCCCCCGGAGGCTGATAACCGACGACTCCAGGATCATGGTGGAGTTCCAGTACTCGCAGGAGGAGTTCCGCCGCAGCCTGGCCGGGGCCGAGGCGGAGGTCCAGCTGGCCCGGGGGATCTCGCTGGGCGTGGGCTACCTGGCCGAGGGGGACGACCCGGAACGTCCGCTGCTGCAGGAACTGGACGACAGGCAGAGGGAGCTGCTGGCCTCGGCAGGCGACGACACCTCCAGGCTGTGGATCGACGGCGGCACCCCCTCGGACAGCGGGGACTACGACCTGTCCGGCTCGATTTACGTCTACGCCGGGCCGGGGGGCGGATACCGGGTGGAATTCTCCTGGGCCGGCGCCGGCGCAGGCGACTACAGCTACCAGCCGCTCCTTGGACACTATGTTTATGTAGGCATGGGGAACGGCGACTACCTGGCCCGCAGGAGGCTGCCCCGGCCGGAGCGGCAGAGGGTGATGGCCCTGGGCCCGAGGCTCCGCTGGACCGGCGGTGAGGCCGAGGCCGAGGGCGCCTGGTCGGAGAACGACCGCAACCTTCTTTCCTCGCTGGACGACGGCGACAACACCGGGGCCTCCTGGAGCTACGGCCTCAGATGGGGCCGGGACAGCCTGCCCTGGGGGGGATTCAAGCTCGCCAGCCAGGCCTGCAACAACCAGGGCGTTTTCTGGACCGGGGCCGCCGGGCGGCAGCCCGACCTCCGGGGCGAGTGGGGCCTGCAGGGGTGGAAAAACCTGAGGGAGGCTGATCCGCTCATCGGACGGAGGTCCCACCGTCACGAGTTGAGCTGGTGGCCGGGCCGTTTCCTGAGGGCCGGCGGGGGGTACGGCCGGCTGCGCCTTTTGGACAGCCTGGGGGCCGAGACCATGGACGGCTGGCTGACCCTTTCCCCTTTCAAGGGTTTCGAGAACACCTACCGCCGCCAGTCGGCCGCGCTTGACGGGCCCTGGTTTCTGGAGCCGGCCCGGGGCGGGAGGAGAAGGGGCCACAGCCTCAGCAGCCGCCTGGCCGCCGGCGCCTGGCAGGCGGAGGGCGGCGCCGGGTCTACCGACGACGTCCTGAGCCTCGGCGGCGGGTGGGCGTCGGGACGGAGGAGCCAGGAGCTGTGGACCGGGCTGCGGAGGACCTTCGGCCGGAGCTCGGCCGGGGCGGCTTACCGGCGGCAGGAGGAGCTGGCCCGGGACAGCGGGGAGGCCGGGTGGATCGGCCAGTGGTACGCCAATACCTGGCGGAACGATCTCATGCTCAACCCCTGGCCTTCTCTTGACGTCGGCCTGGAGCACGCCTCCATGACCAAGAGGCTGCGTCCGGGCGTCCCGGGGCAGGGCGCGGCCTCGCATCTGGGCATGTTGCGGCTGGGCTGGCGGCCTTGGCGGCAGGCCCTGCTCATGGCCTCGGACTACAGCCTCAATCTCACCCAGGCCCAGCAGAAGCGCGAGGAGTTCTACCAGGTGCCGGCCGGCGCCGGCCAGTACAGCTATGACCCGGCCACCGGTACCTTTTATCCGGATACCGCCGGAAGCTTTCTGCGCCGGGTGCGGGACGAGGGCCCGGCCGCTGGCACGGTCGAGGCCTCCCTGAGGAGCTCGGCCGTCTTCGATCCGTCGCTGGCCTTCGCCCCGGCGTGGTGGTCCAGGGCCAGGATGGAGTTCTCGGGCCAAGCGTCGATAAAAAGCTTCCGGCCGGTCACCGCCAAGCTGCTGGGCTTCGCTCCCAGCCGACTTTGGGACAGGCAGGGCAATGCCTCGTCAGGGCTTGACCTGGCCGCAGACCTCTGGTACCGGCTCGAGCCCTGGAGCCACAGGTTCCACCTGCGCTGGCGGAGGGACGACGACAACCAGTTCCTCAACCGGCTCTCCACCCAGTTGAGGCAGGAGAGGAGCTGGGACGTTTCGGTCCAGGCCGGCCGGACGGTGCGCCTTTCGTTCAAGGCCGAGAGGAACCTGTCCGAAACCCGGACCGAGGAGCGCGGCCTGGAGAGCAGGCTGTCTCCGATGAAGCTGGGGACCGAGCTGGTCAACCAGGCCAGGCGCGACCTGGAGCTGAACGCCAGGCTGGAGGGCCAGAGGGAGAAGGTGGAGCGCTCCTACCAAAGCCCGGGCGATTTCACGGCCGTCTTCCGGGAGTACACCGGCGAGGCCGGCGCGGTCAGGCACTGGGGACTGTCCGGATCACTGCGCCTTTCCGCCGGCGCCGTCAGCAGGGAGGCGGACCGCCCGCAGGACGAGATAGCCGCCGAATACGCCTTCACCCGGCCGCTGGGCTGGACGGGGTTCTGGAGGGCTCAGTACGACTACCGCCTCAACCGCAACGTTACGGCTACCGCGGCCTACGACGCCAGGGACGAACCCGGGCGCCGGGCCAGGCACAACGGCCGTATGGAGATAAGGGCGTATTTCTGATGATCGGCCGGATCATATTGCTGATGCTTGTCGCTTTTAGCGGAGAGGCTGCGCGGGAAGCTGCTGCGGACGGCGCCCCGCCCGGGCGGACGCTGGTGCTGGGCGGGACCGAGTTCCGGGGCAACCACAGCCTGGCCTCCGCCTACCTGTTGGACCAGCTGGCGTCAAGGCCTGGCGATCCGCTCGACAGCGCCGCCATGGAGCGGGACCTGGCGGCCGTCAGCCTGGCCTACGCCCGCAACGGGCATCCCCATGCCGCCATAACCCCGGCCGAGTTCCGCATGGAGAGCGACTCGGTGCGCCGGGTGATCTCGATAGACGAGGGGCCCAGGGTGACGGTGGCCGGGCTCAGGTTTTCCGGCAACAGGACAACCAAGCACCGGGTGATGGCCAGATTGACCGGGCTGGCGGCCCCGGCGGCCTTTGACAGCCGGCGGGTTGAGCTGGCCGTCAAAAGGCTGGTAAAAAGCGGCCTTTTCGCCTCGGCCCTGCCCCCGCACCTGGAGGCCTCGCCCGGGGCCGGCCCCGGTGAGGAGGTCCTGGTGTTCACGGTAATGGAGCGCCCCTATCATGGTCTTTACGGGGCCGTCGGCTACTCGCAGCCCGAGGGTTCGGAGAGGGGATGGCTGGCAGGGGCGCTCAGCCTCTCGCTCTCCAACATAGCCGGAACGGCCCGGGCCTTCAAGCTCGACTGGGAGAGGCCCAGGAGGGAGAACAGCCGGCTGGAGCTGGGCTACACCGAGCCCTGGGTGCTGGGCTATCCGCTTTCAGCCGAGCTCGGGGCCGGGCACCGGGTGGAGGACTCCAGCTACGTGCAGACCAGGGCCAGCGCGCTGCTGGTGGTTTCGCTGGGGGAGAACTTCAGCGCCGGATTCGGCGGGGGCCTGGAGAGGGTGGTGCCGGGCACGTCCCAGTCGGTGGGCCGCAGCCTGAAATACAGCTCGCTCTGGCAGCTGCGGGCCGATCTCCGGAACGACGACAGGATGGGGACCGGCCTCTGGGCCTCGACCCGTCTCGAATACGGGCGAAAGCGGTATTCGCGGCCGGAAGCCCAGCACACCCTGGCCAGGGTCTGGGGCGATGCCGGGTTCTTGGCCAGGGTCTGGCGGAGGCTCTTCGCCTACACCGGCCTGCACGGCCGGGCGGTGTCCAGCGGGGAGCATCCTGTTCCCCGGCCCGACCAGTTTCCGCTGGGCGGTGCCGGCAGCCTGCGCGGTTACTTCGAGGAGCAGTTCGTCGCCGACCAGGTGGCCTGGGGCACAGCCGAGCTGAGGCTGGCGGCCGACCGGGCGCTTTCCTTCCACCCGTTCTGGGACGCGGGTTACTACTGGGACGGCGGCCGCGGACAGCGGGGGATCAGGCACGGCTACGGCCTCGGGTTCAGATTGGAGACAAGGATCGGACGCGTCGCAGTCGACTACGGTCTCGGACGGGATGACGGCCTAATGGACGGCAAGATCCACCTGCTTTTGGTAAGCGAGTTTTAAGCGTGTTGCTTCCGCACAAGCGGTTGACAGAACGGGGCTTTTCAAGTATAATGCAAGCTCAACATTAATTCAGGGGTCAGATGATATCACAGGTTTCCTGGGACAAGCTTTTCGTGCGCCTTTTTCCGGACGAGGATTTCTTTATTTCGGTGGAGCAGGCCTGCCGCCAGCACAAGGTGAAGACGGCGGTCCTGGTCAGCGCTGCCGGGATGCTGGCCGAGGTGGAGCTCAGGGCCTTCATCGGCAACGGCAAGTACGCCAACTCGAGTTTCTCCGAGCCCATGGAGCTGGTCTCGGCCACCGGAACCGCGGCCCTGCAGGCCGACGGCAGCTATGCCTTCCACATCCACGCCACTCTGGCCGACCACCGGGCCAACGCCTTCGGTGGTCACCTGGGAGCGGGCAAGGTCAAGGTGACCAACGAGCTGGTGTTCCTGCTTTCGGACTCCCCGATAATCCGCCGCAAGGAGGAGGAGACCGGACTGATGGGGATGTTCTTCGAATGATCCGTCTTTTCTTATAAGGAAGCCATGAAACCATGAAGTGTCAATTCAACCTGAAAAATCGATCTATTTATCTCCAACAAGCATGGAAAATCGAAGGTGGTGAATTAGCCCATGCATTCCTGCCTTCCTGATAGAAAAGGAGAATAGGATGAAACTGTTCATAGACACCGCCAACGTGGCCGAGATCCGCGAGGCCGCCGGCTGGGGCATCGTCGACGGGGTGACCACCAATCCCTCGCTGATAGCCAAGGAGGGGCGGGACTTCGTGGAGGTGGTCAGGGAGATCTGCTCCGTCGTGGACGGACCGGTGTCGGCCGAGGTCACCAGCCAGGACGCCGAGGGCATGCTCCGTGAGGCCGAGCCCCTGCTTAAGATACATAAGAACATCACCATCAAGATACCCATGACCACCGAGGGCCTGAAGGCGGTCAAGTCCCTCTCGAAGAAAGGGGTGATGACCAACGTCACCCTGATCTTCTCGGCCAACCAGGCGCTGCTGGCGGCCAAGGCCGGGGCAACTTTCATAAGCCCGTTCGTGGGACGGCTGGACGACGTTTCGGCCGATGGCATGGACCTGATAGCCGACATCATCCAGATCTACCAAAACTACGACATCAAGACCCAGGTGATCGTGGCCAGCGTCCGCAATCCGATCCACGTGCTGGAGTCGGCCCGGATCGGGGCCCACATCGCCACCGTGCCCTTCAACGTCCTCAAGCAGCTGGCCGCCCATCCGCTGACCGACATCGGCATCAAGCGCTTCCTGGACGACTGGGCCAAGGCGAAGAAGTGAGCCTTTTTTTCACATGGGATTGATCGCATGGTCACTACGCCGGCCGAGAGGTTGAAACAGGTCGCTCGAAGCATAAGGCTTGATATAATCGAGATGACCCACGCCGCCGGCTCGGGGCACCCCGGCGGGTCGCTGTCCGCGGCCGAGATCATGGCGGTGCTCTACTTCGGCGTCATGCGGCACGACCCCAAGCGTCCGGGCTGGGAGGGCCGGGACCGGTTCTTCCTGTCCAAGGGGCACGCCTGCCCGGTCCTCTACGCCGCCCTGGGCGAGGCGGGGTACTTCGACAAGTCCCAGTTCCTGAAGTTCCGGAAACTGGGTTCGATGCTCCAGGGCCACCCCCACCGGCTGAGGACGCCGGGGGTTGAGGCCTCCAGCGGGTCGCTGGGCCAGGGATTGTCGCTGGCCTGCGGCTCGGCTTTGGGGTTCAAGCTCGACGGCAAGCCCAACCGGGTCTATTGTCTTTTAGGTGATGGGGAGCTGCAGGAGGGCCAGGTGTGGGAGGCGGCCATGGCCGCCGGGCACTACAAGTTGGACAACCTGTGCGCCATAGTGGACTACAACGGCCTGCAGATAGACGGCCAGGTGGAGCAGGTGATGGGCCTGGCCCCGCTGGCGGAGAAGTGGCGCGCTTTCCGCTGGAACGCCATGGAGGTGGACGGGCACCGGGTGGAGGCCCTGTCCAGCGCCTTCGAACGGGCCTCCGGCGCCAAGGGAAAGCCGACCGTGCTGCTGGCGCGGACGGTCAAGGGCAAGGGGGTGTCGTTCATGGAGAACCGGGCGGAATGGCACGGCCGGGCGCCCAACCGGGAGGAGTATGAGAAGGCACTTAACGAATTAACGTAAGGGCCCGTAGCATCGTCTAACGTTCAACGTTACTACGTTAATATGGGGAAAGAGATGGAAGCCCTGAAGTGCATCATGACCCGGCGGAGCGTACGGAAGTACAAGCCAGGCAGGATACCGGAAGCCAAACTCAGGAAGGTCCTGGAGGCCGCCATGAACGCTCCCTCGGCCGGCAACCAGCAGGCCTGGCAGTTCATCGTTGTCCGGGAGCGCGAGATCCTGCTCAGGATGACGGACGTCCATCCCTACGCCCAGATGCTGAAGCAGGCGGGGGCGGCCATCGTGGTCTGCGGGGACCTGGAGGCCGAGAAGCACGATGGATACTGGGTCCAGGACTGCGCGGCAGCCACCCAGAACGCCCTGCTGGCGGCCCATGNNCCTGGGGCTGGGCGCGGTCTGGCTGGGGGTTCACCCCAGACAGGAGCGGGTGCGCGGCATCCAGAAGCTGCTCCATCTCCCGAAGGATATAGTCCCGTTGTCGATCGTTTCCCTGGGAAAGCCGGACGGAAAGGCGCCGCCGGCCAGGAGGTACGACGCCAAGAAGGTGCACCAGGAACAGTGGTGACATTGACGATCTTTCGGGCCCGGAAAATGAAATATAGCATCATTGCCATATTTATACTTACGGCCGCCCTGGCCGGATGCTCCTCCAAGCCGGACCCCTCCAAGGAGCGGGCCATGGGCCTGGACGGCTCCCTTTTCGTCTGGGAGCCGGGTCCGGCGGTGGCCTTCGTCTCCGGCTACGAGACAGACGGGCATTATCAGGCCAGCGGAGTCCAGATAATCTTTCCCCTGAGCCGGCGAACGGCCAGGCCGATACCGGGCTTGGAGATAAACCTGGATCCGGGTATGGAGACCGGCAAGGAGATCGATCTGGGTGGCGGCGGCCGCGGCTTATGGGTCTCGTACCGGCTGTCCTCGGCCCGGCCCCTGCCGGAGGGCATCATGGTCGGGTACGAATCAGGCTTTCCCGATGCCGAGGGCCGGTTGATCATCGATGTCTGCGATGCCCGGCCCGGCGGCCGGATCAAGGGAAAGCTGGCCTACGCCAGGTTGCGCTCGGCCGTCTACGACCAGGGCGTGGGGGACATCGTCGCCAGCCGTAAACCCTCGTATCTTGAGCTCTGGAACTGGCCGTTCGACCTGGCGCTGGACGAGTCGCCCTACCAGTGAGAACTTGGATGAAACTCGCGAAAAAAACCATCTCCAGAGCCAGCGTCAGACCGAAGTGGCTGGCCCGGGAACTGGATCTAAAGTCGATCGAGCAGAAGCCGACCCGGTTCGGCTACGCCGACGCCCTGTTGGAGATGGGGAGGACCGATCCCAGGGTGGTGGTCCTTGACGCCGATTTGGCCAAGTCAACCCTGACATCGAGGTTCGCCGAGAAGTTCCCGGACCGCTTCTTCGACTGCGGGATCGCCGAGCAGAACATGGTGGGCGTGGCCGGCGGGCTGGCGCTGGCGGGAAAGGTGCCCTTCGTCAACACATACGGCGTCTTTCTGGCGGGGCGCGCCTGGGACCAGATCAGGACCTCGGTTTGTTACGGCAATTTGAACGTCAAGATCATCGGCGCCCACGGCGGGCTTTCGGTCGGCCCGGACGGCGCCACCCACCAGGCCCTGGAGGAGATCGCCCTGATGCGGGTGCTGCCGGGGATGAAAGTGTTGGTACCCTGCGACTCCAATGAGGCATACCGGGCGACGCTGGCAGCGGCCAGGGTTAAGGGCCCGGTCTACATCCGGCTGGGGCGCGAGCCGACGCCGGTGATCACTTCGCCCAGGGCGCCGTTCCGGATGGGGCGCGGCGAGGTCTGCCGCAACGGCAGGGATGTGGCCGTCTTCGCCTGCGGGCTGATGGTCTACCTTGCCATGATCGCGGCCGAGAAGCTGGCCAAGGTCGGGATTTCGGCCCGTGTCATAAACCTGCACACGGTCAAACCTATTGATCAAAGGCTTGTCGTCAAGGCGGCCAGGGAGTGCGGAGCGATCGTCACCTGCGAGGAGCACCAGTTGATGGCGGGCTTCGGCTCGGCGGTGGCCGAGGTGCTGGCCAGGCATTGCCCGGTGCCGGTGGAGATGGTCGGGGTGCGGGACAGCTTCGGGGAGTCTGGGGAGCCGTGGGAGCTGTTGAAGAAGTATCATCTTATGGACGAGGATGTCATCAAGGCGGTTAGGAAAGCCATCAATAAACGAATAACTAGAAGGATAGTATAATGAAACGGCTAGCACAAATTGCTACTTTAATCTTTGCATGTTCTACGGGCAGTGACGGATATGCCAGTGGGTACTATGTAGATATGAATGATAGCATTTGTTACGCAATCGATAGTACTTTCACGAACATACTCTACGATACGTCGATTGCCATCACAACCAACAACGTGATACTGGTTAAGGGTGTTAAGAACTATGATAAGATTGGTATAATCAGCAAATTGCCAGAGTTATATACAACTATATATTTAGCGAAGCCCATAAAAGGTCAATATGAAAAATCAGATGTATATAACAAACGTCTCAATGCTTTTAAAAGAAAGTTTAAAGGTAGATATATCGTTGATATTGATTGTAAAAAAGAATATAATGCTGATGATGAGCGAATAGTAATTAACCTATCAGAATTTTTTAATATCAAACATACTTCAAAGCTGGTTGGTATCTACACTGGCCAAAATACGTTTGGTGTAAAGAAGAAAGTGAGCAAGTATGAGGATGACTATTATGGTATTTACCTGGGAGGGCCGGTAGAAGTAACACCGAATGATCCGGATATTGATAATAATGTTGCGTATAAATACAGCACTATACTTTTTAATGGCATTACACCTCAGGCAGCTAAGCAGATGATGACGTCACTGGGTGTAGCATACGAATTGGATGGCATTTACGATGTCGAAACAAGTATCGATGATGGCGAAACTGCGACGATCGATAATCCCTATGAGACAAAACGGGTACATAAAATGCTGCTTACTAAAATTAGGGTAATGTTTCTTTACAATAAGTTCACAAAACAAATTTACCGTAAAATAATTTTTAAGTAAAGAGTAATAGTCATCATCGTAAATGAAGTGAGCTCATGAACTGGAAGATCTTCGGCGCCGCCTTCGTCACTCTGCTGCTGGCCGAGCTGGGGGACAAGACCCAGCTGGCGGTCATCACCATGAGCGCCCAGAGCAAGTCCTGGTTCTCGGTGTTCCTGGGCGGGGGGCTGGCCCTGGTAGTAGTGACCCTGGTGGGAGCCCTTTTCGGCGAGGCCATCACCAAGGTGGTCCCGGCGCACATCCTGCATTACGTGGCCGGCGGGCTGTTCATCGTCATGGGCGTCCTGGCGATAATGGGAAAGCTTTGAACCGAACAAACGCCCATGTCATTCCCGCGAAAGCGGGAATCCAGGACGATCAATGTTGTCCGGGCATTTTAATTGGATCCCTGCCTACGCAGGAATGACAGTATCATTATAGCAATAAGGACCATTGTATGAGATTCGCCGACCGCATGGAGCGTCTCAAGGTGGAGACTGCCTTCGAGATGATGGCCAAGGCCA
>DHHE01000226.1 GCA_002403115.1 bacterium UBP2_UBA4780
GGGAGCGATCGCGCGACCCGAGGGAGGTCTTGGCGGAGATCGAAGGGCTCGTCAGCCAGGGCGTCAGGGAGGTGACCCTGGTGGGCCAGAACGTCAACTCGTACCGGTGGGCCGGGACGGGTTTTCCCCGCCTTCTGCGGCAGGTTTGCCGGGTTATCGGGCTGGAGCGCGTCAGGTTCATAACCTCGCATCCCAAGGACCTGGGACAGGAGCTTCTCGAGGCCATGGCCGGGGAACCCAGTGCCTGCGAACACCTGCACCTGCCGCTGCAGAGCGGCAGCGACCGGGTGCTGATCATGATGAACCGGGGCTACACCGCCGCCGAGTATCTGGCCAAGGCCAGGATGGCCCGCTCCCTGGTCCCCGGCCTTTCGCTGACCACCGACGTCATCGCCGGCTTTCCCGGGGAGACCGAGGACGAGTTCCGGATGACGATGGAGGTAATGGAGGAGGCCGGGTTCGACGAGGCCTTCACCTACAAGTACTCGCCGCGCCAGGGCACGGCCGCCGGGGATCTTCCCGGACAGGTTCCCGACGATGCCAGGCAGGAGCGGCTGGAGAGGCTGATCGCCCTGCGGCAGAAACTGGCCCTGTCATCCAACCTTAGGATGGCCGGCCAGACGGTCGAGGTCATGGTGGAGGGGCCGAGCCGGCACGGCCAGGGCCAGCACTTCGGCCGGACCAGGGGCAACAAGCCGGCGGCCTTCGGCTCGGAACGCGCCCTGAAGCCCGGGGAACTGGTCCGTGTCCTGATAGAGCAGACGACCACGGCCACGCTGAGGGGCCGGGCGGTGAACTGAGGGCTGGCGCGGTTAACCTCGGGTGGTTCAGGCGCTTTTTTAGTTGCATTTGCCCGTCGCTTGTAATACAATAAATAGGATATGGGAAAAATCCGGGGCTGCGGATGCGGCAGGTGCCGGCGCCGGGCAGTGACTTGCATCTCGGCGGCGGCCGTGGCTTTGTCGTTGTCGGCTTCGGGCGTTGGCACCGCCTTCGCCTCGGAGCGCGGCGATTACGACCAGGCCTGGCAGTTCTTCCAGCAGGGACGCTACACCGAGGCCATCGGCGGCTTCAAGTCCTACCTCTCCAAGTACCCCAAGGGCAGCCTGGCGGCCGAGGCCCGCTTCACCCTGGCCCGCATCGAGCCCAGCGGCAACAACGCCTTCGTCCACTACCAGTTCATACTGGACAACCATCCCGGCCATCCCCTGGCCTCGCAGGCCTCATACGCCACCGCCCAATACTATCAGAACATAGGGGCCATGGCCGAGGCCAAGGCCCGCTACCTGTCCACCTACTCCCGGTTCGGCCAGACCGCGGCCGGGAGCGAGAGCCTCTACCGCCTGGCATTGCTGTCGGTCCAGGCCGACAGCCTGGATGCGGCCGAAGCCTACGCCAAGACCTTTTCCGAGCAGTACCCGGCCAACCCCCGCAATCCGGCCATCGCCGCCGCCCTGGCCGACCGCTACCGGAGCAGGGGCGACACCGCCCGGTCCGGCGCGGGCTGGAGGGCCATACTGGCCTCATACCCCACCAGCTTCGAGGCGGGATCGGCCCGGGAAAGGCTGCTGGCCTCCGTGGATGACGACCTGCCGGAGCCCGGCCCCGGAGGCCCCGGCGGGCAGGTTCCGGTCCCCGAGCTTCGGCCGGCGGCGCCGGACCGAACCGGCAGGTTCTTCCTGCAGGTCGGCGCCTACGGCGACCGCTCCGTGCTGGACCGCTGGACGACCAGGCTGTCCGGCCGCGGCTACCAGACCGTCATCGACAGCAGCGACCTCAAGACCAGGGGGATCTGGAGGCTGCGATTGGGACCCTACCGCACCCGGGACGAGTCGGCGGAGGCGGCCAAGAAGCTCAAGGCCGGCGAGGGCCTGGAGGGGATGATTGTCGAGGTCCGCTGAGTTGGAAAAGATGACCCCGATGATAACCCAGTACCACCGGATCAAGGGGGAGAATCCGGGGGCGATGCTGCTCTTCCGGGTGGGCGACTTCTACGAGACCTTCTTCGAGGACGCGGCCACCGCCTCCAGGGTGCTGGGGATAGCGCTCACCTCCCGCAACCACGGAAAGGGCAAGAGCGTTCCCCTGGCCGGGATCCCGCACCACGCCCTGGAGCGCTACGTGGTCAGGCTGATCAAGGCCGGGCACAAGGTGGCCATCTGCGATCAGGTGGAGGACCCCAAACTGGCCAAGGGGATCGTGCGGCGCGAGGTGACCGAGGTGATCACGGCCGGCACGGCCCTCAGGCCGTCGCTCCTCGACGAGAAGCGGGAGAACCTCCTGGCCGCGGCCAACTGCGACGGGGGGCGGTGCGGGCTGGCGTTCTGCGATCTCTCCACCGGGGCGTTGCGCGTCACCGAGATTCCCCTGGCCGAGCTGTCCGACGAGCTGGCCCGCAACGGTCCGTCCGAGCTGCTGGTTCCGATCGAACAGAGAAAAGCATTGGATCCCCGGCTGGGCGGCGCTACGGTCACCGGGCGCGATGACGGTCAATTCGACGGGCGCCGGGCCGGACGCGTTCTGACCGAGCATTTCCAGGTGGCGTCGCTGGACGGCTTCGGGTGCCAGGACATGCCGCTGGCCCTGGGCGCGGCCGGGGCGGTGATCGAATATCTGCGCGAGAACCAGAAGTCTGTCGTCCCGCACATCGCCAGGGTTGCACCCTACCGGCTGGGGGGGCAGATGCTGCTGGACAGGGCCACCATCCGCAACCTGGGCCTGCTGCCGGAGACGGGGCAGGACCAGCCGACCCTGCTCTCGGTGCTGGACAGGACCAGGACGGCCATGGGGGCCAGGCTGCTGCGGCGCTGGCTGGCCGCGCCGCTGCTGGACACCGGCCAGATCGAGCTGAGGCTGGACGCCCTCCAGGACCTGAAGGACAACCCGGAAAGGCACGACGGGCTGGCCGGCAAGCTCGGTTCGGTGCAGGACATCGAGAGGCTGCTTTCACGGATTGTCTGCCAGAGGGCCGGTCCCAGGGATCTGGTGGGGCTGGCCTCGTCCCTCAAGATAATCCCCTCGTTCAAAGCACTGCTGCCCCAGGCAGGGCTCTGGGCGGGGCTTTGGGAAGGGCTGCGCGACTTCGGCCCCCTGGCGGACCTGATAGACAAGGCCATCGAGCCCGACCCGCCGCCGGGCTGGAGCCAGGGCGGCTTCATCAGGCCGGGCTACAGCCCGGATCTGGACGAGCTGCGGGAACTGGCCAGGGGCGACAAGACCTGGGTGGCCGGGCTGCAGCAGAAGGAGAGGGAGAGGACCGGGATCTCCTCTCTGAAGGTAGGCTTCAACAGCGTCTTCGGCTACTACATCGAGATCAGCAAGCCCAACCTGGGATCGGCGCCGGCAGACTACCTCCGACGACAGACCCTGGCCAATGCCGAGAGGTTCATCACCCCCGAGCTCAAGGAGCGCGAGGACAGGATACTGGGGGCCGAGGAGAAGGTCCGGCAGATGGAGGCCTCCCTGTTCGCCGGGGTCAGGGACCGGGTGGCCGAGTGGGGCCCGAGGATCAAGCAGGCGGCCGAGGCGGTGGCGGCCGTCGACGCGGTCCAGAGCCTGGCCCGGGCCTCGGCCTCGGGGCGCTACGTCCGGCCGGTGGTGGACCGGGCCGACCGGATCAACATCGTCGACGGACGGCACCCGGTGGTCGAGACTCAGTTTCAGCTGGGCCGGTTCGTGCCCAACGACGCCCGGCTGGACGCCGAGAACCGGACGTCCATCCTCACCGGCCCCAACATGGCCGGCAAGTCCACCTACCTGCGCCAGGTGGCCCTGGCGGCCATCATGGCCCAGATGGGCTGCTTCGTGCCGGCCCGGGAGGCCCATATCGGCCTGGTGGACAGGGTGTTCACCAGGATCGGGGCCTCGGACGACCTGGCCAAGGGGGTGAGCACCTTCATGGCCGAGATGCAGGAGACGGCCAACATCCTGAACAACGCCACCGACCGGAGCCTGGTGCTGTTGGACGAGATCGGCCGCGGCACCAGCACCTTCGACGGCCTGGCCATAGCCTGGGCGGTGACCGAGCACCTTCACGACCTGGTGAAGTGCCGCACCCTGTTCGCCACCCACTATCATGAACTGACAGAACTGGCGGCCCAGCGGCCCGGAGTCCAAAACCTTCGCATGGCCGTCAGGGAATGGGGGGAGGAGATCCTTTTCCTGAGGAAGGTGGAGCGCGGCTGCGCCGGGCAGAGCTACGGTGTCAAGGTGGCCAGGCTGGCCGGACTGCCGGGCGGGGTCGTCGCCCGGGCCGGAGAGATACTGCGCAACCTAGAGGCCGACGCCTTCCTGGCGGACGCCACCCCCCGGCTGGCCAGGCGCCGGGAGGAGGAAGGCCAGGAGGCCGCCCCCTCGCTTTTCACTCCTGGACAGAAGGCCGCCCTGGAGGAGATAGTCGCCCTGGAGCCTGAGACCATGACCCCGCTTGAGGCCCTGAACCGGATAGCCAAACTCAAGACTTTGGCAGGAGAAGCGAATCAAGATGGATGAACGCGATCCCCTCAGAGAGGAACAGGCTGACGGCGCTGCCGTCCGGCCCCCGGACCAGGAGGGCATGGCCGCCGAGGCCCCGCCCAACCCCTGGGAGGAGGAATTGAGGAGCGGGAAACGCGGGGGGTTCTTCGCCCGGCTTATGGGAAAGCGCGCGGCGCCTGAGGATACGTCCGACGTCCTGCCCGATGAAACCCGCGGTGAGCTATCCTCGGGGAGCCAACAGGAAATGCAGGGAATTGACGGTCAGGCGGCTTATCCCGAACCGGCCGGACAGCAGGAGGATGCCGGAGAGGCAGAAGGATCGTTCGAACCTGAGGTCGAGAAGATAAGCTGGTGGGAAAGGCTGTTCCCCAAAAAAGTCCAGGCGTTACCCGGGGAGGATCCGGTTGTTGATATCGGTGGAGAAGAGACCGCGCCAGAGGCCCGGCAGGGGGCGGAAGCTCCTTCAACCCCGTCGGGACATGAACCCGGGGAGGCCGGATATCCGGAAACTCAAGAGCAGGGTGAACCGGAACCCCAGCGGCCCAATCCGGGTTTCTGGAGCAGGCTTTTCCCAAGGAGGGAAGAGATTCCGGAACCTCCAGCCGAGGAGTATCCACCGGCCGGCACCGCGGCGGAGGAATCCGGCGAGCCGAAGGCGGCGGAAACGCCGGCCGGTGACGCGGCAGCGGAAAGACCCGCGGCAGGATCGCTTCGGGTTGATGCCCAGCCGGCGGCCGAAGCACCCTTAACCACGGAGCCGCCCGATTCCTGGCCGGAGCCGGCGCCTTCAGGAAGCCCGGATGGGGATGAACCCGGCACCGCAGAGCAGAGCCAGCCATCAGGCCCCGGCTTTTTATCCCGGCTTTTCGGCCTGGGGCCCAAGCCCCCGATCGATGATGTATTGGAGGCCAAGCGCCGGCAGAAGGAGACCCTGGACCAGGAGGTCAGGGAACGGCGGCGGGCGGCCTCCAGTGCGCTGAGGAAGCTTCGGCGTTCCCTGAAGGAGAGGAAGCAGGCCGTCGACCGGCGCCTCAAGGCCGACCATGAATTCCGCGAACTGACCGGGCTGCATCGTTCCAGGGAGAAGGAGGTGGCCACCCTGGAATCCCAGAGCCAGACGCTGCAGAGGGAGATCGAGGAAAACACCCGCAGGCAGGAAAAGCTCGCTGGGGACATCTCCGGGCTCCAGACGCAGAAGGAAACCCTGCAGCAGACGTTGGCCCAGGCCAAGGCCGAGATCAGTTTTCTCCAGGCAGAGGTGGAGACCCGGAGGGCGGCGCACCTCGACCTGACCGAGCAGAAGGAGAAGCTGGACGGGGAGATCGAGGCCAGGAAGGCTGAGATCGGCGAATTGGAAACGGTTAAGTCCGCCACCATGGACGCCCTTCGGGATTTCCGCGCCCAGATAGCACAGCTTGACCAGCAGCGACAGGAGCAGGAACAGACGCTGCGCCGGCTGGCTGCCGATAACGGAAGCCTCCAGGTCCAGATCGCCGGGCGCCACAAGCAGGCGTCGGTGCAGGAGGGGGTGCTGGAGAGCCTGACGGCCGAGATCCGCCAGAAGCAGGAGGTGCTGGAGCAGCGCTCGGAGCGGTTGAGGGCGGTGGAGAGGGACCTGGCGGAGAAACAGCAGTCCGTCAGGGACATCTCCCAGGAATTGTCGGGGCTGACGGCCTCCAGGAACCAGGAACAGCTGTCACTGGACCGGCTGCGGCTGGAGATCCAGCAGCTGGAACAGGGAAGGATCGAGCGCCAGAAGGAGGCCCAGCGCGCCGGCCAGGAGCTGCTCGAAGCCCAGAATCTGTTGGTGGAACGCAACCGCCAGGTGTCGGTGCTCGAGGCGGGGCTGGCCGACCTGGAGGAGAGAAGCCGGCAGGGGCGGGACACGGCCTCGCAGCTACAGTCCCGGATCGATTCGATGCGGGACCAGGGGATGGCCATAGCCCGCAAGATCGACGAGATGAGCGCCGATCAGTCGTCCCAGGGCAAGCGGCTGGAGTCCCTCAAGCTCCAGATCCGGAGCGCCGACGAGGATCTGGCCGCCAAGCGCGACGAGCACCGATCCCTGTCGGAGCAGGTCAACCAGTCGGGGGCCGAGCTGGAGCAGCTGCGGAAAAACATCGATTCGGCCCGGCAGGAAAAGGAGCAGATGGAGGAGGCTTCCCGGATAGCCAGCTCCAACCTCCAGGCGCTCGAATCCCAGATAATCCGGCAGCGCCAGGAGGCGGCCGAGGCCCAACAGAGCATGGCCGAACTGAGGGAGCGCATCGTCCAGGCCCGGGAGGAGTACGAGAAAGCCTTCGAGGACAAGAACTCCCTGGAGGCCGAGATCCGGCAGAGGAACCAGGAGGCGGCCGCGGCCGGCGCCAGCCTCGAGGAGGTCCGGCAACAGCTGACCCGGGGGCAGGCGGGGCTGGAGGAGACGGATCGCGGCAAAGCGGAACTGGACGAGCAGGTGAGGTTGCTGGCCGGGCAGAAGGAGGAAACGGCTTCCACCCTGGCCGAGATGCGGGCCGAGATCGAGGGACATCAGAGGGACCTGCCCGGCCTCCGGGCCCAGCGCCGGGAGCAGGAGCAGTGGATCAAGGAGGCCATGGGCTTCCGCCGGCAGCAGGAGGAGTCGATCCGGGAGGAGATGGAGAGACTCAAGCTGCTAAAGGAAGAACAGGCCGAGGCCCGGGCCGCGGCCGAACAGGCCCGATCCGAGACCGAGGAGCAGCGCCGGGAGATGGAGCGCCTTGCGGCCGAGAGGCGGGAGGGGATCGAACAGGCCGAACGGGAGCTGGAGACGGTCCGGAAGAGCAACGAAGAGGCCGTGGAGCAGCTGGAGCTCAACCGGAGGGAGATGACCGAGAGCAGGCGGGAGATGGATGCGGTCAGGAGCGAATCGGGGCAGCTGGAGCAGGGGCGGCTGAACTTGACGGCCGCCCGGCAGCAGGCCGAACAGGAGCTGAAGGAGATCCAGGAGAAGCTGGAGGGCGCCCAGCAGGACCTGGACGAAAAGACCCAGCTGCAGAACCGCGAGCTGGAGGGCCTGGCGGCCGAGACCGAGGAGGCCAAGGCCAGGCTCAAGACCCAGATAGATCAGGTACAGTCCCAGCTGGACGACCAGTACCGCAAGCTGGAGAACGTCAACGACCTGGTGCACCAGGCCGAGTCGGAGGTGGAGTCGAAAGAGCGTCAGAAAACGGAGCTGGAGGGGAACCTGGCCAGGATTCAGGCGGAGCTGGCCCAGGCCAGCAGGAGGCTGGAGGAGTCGGAGTCGGAGGTCGAAGGGAGGCGGCAGGCTCTGTCGGGACGTCTAGCCGAGCTGGAAGGCCAAGTGGTCCAAGCGGAGGAAAGTGCCCGGGCCGCCGAGAAAGGCGCGGCCGTCAAGACCGAGCAGGAGCGGGCCATCCTCAAGAGGCTTAATCTGCTTACCGCGGAGCTGGCCGAATACGAGGCCAAGGTCCGGAAATCATCCGATCTGAGCCGGAGGATCGACGAGCAGCGCCGGATGCTGGAGGACCTGGACATGGAGATCGATAAGAAATCGGGGCTGTTCGGCTGAGACACTGCGCCGCCTCATGATAATGAGCTATTTATATGTAGTGTCAACGGCCAGCCCCGAAGGCGAACGGCTTTCATCCTCCAGACTGGCCGGGCCGCAAAAAAGCATTGACTTCCGGGCGCATTTGTTTTATACTATAGGTTAAATTGCCTTTTCCGCAACCCTTTACAGGAGCCAGACATATAAGATGCTTGAGATAAGATGGCACGGCCGGGGAGGGCAGGGGGCCAAGACGGTGGCCCTGCTCCTGGCCGATGCCGCCCTCTCGGCCGGCAAGAACGTCCAGGCCTTTCCCGAGTACGGCCCCGAGAGGATGGGGGCGCCGGTGCAGTCGTTCAATCGGATCGACGACGGCCGGATCCCGATGCACTGTTCCATCAAGTCCCCGGACGTGGTAGTGGTGCTGGACCCCACCCTGATGGCCACGGTCAAGGTCACCGCCGGGCTCAAGCCCGGGGGCACCCTGCTGGTCAACACCAGCTTCGCGCCCGGGGAAATCAAGAAGCAGACAGGCTTTGGCGGCCGGGTGTGCACGGTGGACGCCTCCAGGATCTCCGAGGAGACAATCGGCCGGCGCATCCCCAACACCCCGATGCTGGGGGCCCTGGCCAAGGTCACCGGGGTGTTGGACTTCGAGGCCATGATGGACGACACCCGGCAGAAACTGGCCAAGAAGTTCGCCCACCGGCCCGAGGTCATCGAGGGCAACCTGGAATCCATGCGCCGGGCGGCGCAGGAGGTGAAGTCGACATGAGCCGGCTCAAGAATTACCGGGAGCTCTGCCTGGGGGGAAACATAGAAAAGGGGGGGTCGGCCGACGAGTTCAAGACCGGGGACTGGCGCACCCTCAAGCCGGTCTACCATCCCGAGAACTGCATCCAGTGCCTGTTCTGCTGGGCCTACTGCCCCGACAGCGCGGTGGTGCT
This sequence comes from bacterium UBP2_UBA4780, assembly GCA_002403115.1. Lineage (GTDB taxonomy): Bacteria > Edwardsbacteria > AC1 > AC1 > EtOH8 > UBA8901. Next base: position 8,953 of record DHHE01000226.1, read on the forward strand.
CAAGGACGGGCAGGTGACCGGCTTCGATCTGGACCACTGCAAGGGCTGCGGCATCTGCGCCCACGAGTGCCCGGGCAAGAAGAAGGTCAAGGCCATCACCATGGAGGAGGAGGTGCGATAGTGTCCAAGCTCGTATCAGCCCAGACCGGCAACGAGGCCATGGCCTACGCCATGAAACAGGTGAACCCGGACGTGGTGGCCGCCTACCCCATCACCCCGGCCACCGAGATCGTCCAGATATTCGCCCAATACGTGGCCGATGGCGACGTCAAGACCGAGTTCGTGGCGGTGGAGTCCGAGCACTCGGCCATGTCGGCCTGCATCGGTTCGGCCGCGGCCGGGGCCCGCACCATGACCGGCACCTCGTCCCAGGGCCTGGCCCTGATGTACGAAATGTGCTACATCGCCGCCGGCCTGCGCCTGCCCATCGTCATGGCCGACGTCAACCGGGCCCTGTCGGCCCCCATCAACATCCACTGCGACCACTCGGACACCATGGGCATGCGGGACGCCGGATGGATCCACCTTTTCTCGGAGAACGCCCAGGAGGCCTACGACAACATGATCCAGGCGGTGCGCATCGCCGAGCACGCCGACGTCCAGCTGCCAACGCTGGTGACCACCGACGGCTTCATCATCTCCCACGGCATGGAGAACGTTGAGCACCTGGCGGACGAGCGGGTCCAGAAGTTCATCGGGGAATACCAGCCCCAGTACTCGATACTCAACGTCGGCAAACCGATCACCGTGGGCGCCCTTAATCTGCAGGATTACTACTTCGAGCACCGCCGGGCCCTGGCCGACGCCCAGGCGGCGGCCCTGCCGGTGATCAAACAGATAGGCGAGGAATTCGGAAAGGAATCGGGGCGGGCCTACGGCCTGGTCGAGGGATACCAGCTGGACGACGCCGAATACGCGGTGGTGGCCCTGGGCTCCACCTGCGGAACGGCCAAGGTGGTCATCGATTCCCTCAGGGCGAAAGGTGAAAAGGCCGGCCTGCTGAAGATACGCTCCTTCCGGCCGTTTCCCAAGGACGAGGTGGTGCAGGCCCTGAAGAAGGTCAAATTCGCCGCGGTGCTCGACCGCTCGGACACCCTGGGCGGATACGGCGGGCCGGTTTTCACCGAGGTGCGCTCGGCCCTCTACGGCGAGGCGTCAAAGCCGCCGGTGGCCGGCTTCATCTACGGGTTAGGGGGGCGGGAGATAGACATGGAGATGATCGAGGAGCTGTTCCGGCTCATGAAGTCCGGCGAGGTCAAGCCGGACAGCGTGCAGTATCTGGGGGTCCGCGAGTAAGTAAACCAGAAATCAGAAGGCAAAAAACGGGAAGCAGTCCTTCGGCTACGCTCAGGATTATAAAGGAAGAGAACTTAAAAATGGCAACACTTAAGGAACTGGCCGCCAGGGGCGACAAATTCACCGGGGGGCACCGGGCCTGCGCCGGGTGCGGGGCCACCATCGTGGCCCGTCAGGCCCTGCTGGCGGCCGGCAAGCACCCGGTGGTGGCCGGCTGCGCCACCGGCTGCCTGGAGGTGGTGTCCACCATCTATCCCTACACCGCCTGGAACGTGCCCTTCGTCCACAGCGCCTTCGAGAATTCGGCGGCCACCGTCTCCGGGGCCGAGGCCGCCTACCGCTCTCTCAAGCGCCAAGGCAAGGTGGCAGATGAGATCAGGTTCATCGCCTTCGGCGGCGACGGCGGCACTTACGACATCGGGATCCAGTCGCTGTCCGGGGCCATGGAGCGCGGTCACAACATGCTCTACATCTGCTACGACAACCAGGCCTACATGAACACCGGCATCCAGCGCTCCTCGGCCACCCCCAGGGGCGGCCACACCACCACCAGCCCGGCCGGGAAGAAGCAACCGGGCAAGCTCCAGTTCCGCAAGAACCTTACCGAGATCATCGCCGCCCACAACATCCCCTACGTGGCCCAGAGCGTGGTCGGCAACTGGTCGGACTTCACCCGCAAGGTGGAGAAGGCCCTGGACAAGGGCGGGCCGGCCTTCATCGACGTGCTGCAACCCTGCCGACTGGGCTGGGGCTACCCGCCGGAGCTGACGGCCGAGATCGGGCGGCTGGCGGTGGAGACCAACTTCTGGCCGCTGTACGAGGTGGAGGACGGCAAGCACAAGCTGAACTACACCCCCAAGGAGCGCAAGCCCATTACCGATTGGCTTTTCCAGCAGGAGCGATTCCGCCATCTCAAGGGGCCGGAGCACCAGGGGCTGATCGACGAGATCCAGCGCGACGTCGACCAGCGGTGGGAGGCCCTGCAGAAGCGCTGCGCCCTGTAGTTACCGATATTTACATTGAACCACGAAGACACCAAGCACACGAAATTATTCGTTCGGCAATTAAATATAGCAAATTGTCATTCCCTCGAAAGAGGGAATCCAGGCCTGGATGCCCTTCTTCAAGGGCATGACACGTAGGTTTATAGACATATTTAATTGCCGGAGCAATAATATATAGATTCTTAGTGTCTTTGTGCCTTCGTGGTGTGATCAGGTCAAGTTCATGCCTTCCTGCCCGTCCGCCGGAGCCCAACGGAGGCGGGGCTTCCTAATAAAAAAGTGAGGTGATACCGTGCCGGAAAACGTGAACGTCTTCGAGGACGATTTCTGGGCGATCAACGAGAAGCTCAACCAGCTTCTCAAGAGCACCAACGCTCTGGCGGTGCTGCTGATCGACAAGGCGGGCCAGCTGATAACCACCGCCGGGGACATCAGCCAGCTGGACACCACCTCCTTCGCCTCGCTTTCCGCCGCCGATTTCGCCGCCACCAGCCAGCTGGCCCTGCTGGTGGGCGAGAGGGAGTTCGCCACCCTGTTCCACCAGGGTGAGAAGCAGAACATCTACGTGGCCTCAATCGAGTCCAGGGTGATGCTGGCGGTGATCTTCGACCAGCGCACCACCCTGGGGCTGGTGCGGGTGCGGGTCAAGCAGACGGTGGCCGAGCTGGAGAAGCTGTTCCAGAACATCTTCTCCAAGCTGGAGGGGGGGCCGTCCGGCCAAGCCGCCGATTCGGCCTTCGGGTCGGATTTCGCCTCAGAGGCGGAATCGGAACTGGACAACCTGTTCAAGTAGCGGGAGGGGCCTGTCGTGTCGCTCATCAACTACTCCTCCCGGGAGATAAACTGCAAGGTGGTCTACTACGGCTGCGGCCTTTGCGGCAAGACCACCAACATCAAGTTCATCTACGGGAAGGTGGCACCGGAGGCCAAGGGCAAGCTGATCTCCCTGGCCACCGAGCTGGACCGCACCCTGTTCTTCGACTTCATGCCGCTGGACCTGGGGAGCATCAAGGGCTTCAAGACCAGGTTCCACCTGTACACCGTCCCCGGCCAGGTGTTCTACAACGCCTCGCGCAAGCTGATCCTCAAGGGGGTGGACGGGGTGGTGTTCGTGGCCGACTCCCAGGTGGAAAGGCTGGAGGCCAACGTCGAGTCGCTGGCCAACCTCCAGGAGAACCTGGCCGAGCACGGCTTCAACATCGAGACCATGCCGTTCATAATACAGTACAACAAGCGCGACCTTCCCAACATCGCCTCGGTCGAGGAGCTGCGGGCCCAGCTCAACAAGTGGAACGTGCCGGAGTACGAGGCGGTGGCCTCCCAGGGCTACGGGGTGTTCGACACCCTGAAGTCGGTGGCCAAGATGGTGCTGAAGAACCTGGGTTAGGAAGACCGGCCTGAGACCGAGCCGTTCCTATATTAGTGTAGGAACGGCTCTTCCAATGAAGTAAGACAATTTACAATAAAGATTCAAAAAGGAAATATGATCCTTGTAAAATATCCGGCACATTTACGCTTCCTGGCTATTATGGCCTTACTATTTTCCTTGGTAGCGACAATTGTTTCGGGGGCTTCTTTTAAAGGCCCAGTATTTTATTATTCTATGTTAATCTTTGCCCCCGCATTTATTGCTTATTTAATTGTTGTTATTCCGAAGTTCGAGATTGAGTTAAATGAAAATGGAATAATATCCAGAAAACCACGTATCAAAATATTACAGGTACAACTAAGTGATACTGTAGAACTAAAATGGGAAGATGTGGATCAGGTGTATTTTGTGTACGGTCATATGTTTATTGATAACTGCGGAATAAGTTATAAAAAGAATGGTAAACCGGGAGCAATATACATTACTAGTGGTCTGGAAAATTATAGAGAAGCACTAATATTCATCCATGAACATGTCCCGTTTACAATAGTAGATAAAAAAATATCTAAATTAGTAGAGAAATATAAAAAGGAAGCAAGGTTTAAATACTTTCGTAATGGATAGAAACCACAGAAACGAGATATCAGGCGTCGTCAAGCCCGGACGCTACGCCGATCACGAGCTGAACG
>DHHE01000045.1 GCA_002403115.1 bacterium UBP2_UBA4780
TGCTGCACCTGGGAACCGGGCTGGCGGCTGCCGCGGCCGGGCTGGCCGCCGTCGTCCTGGCCAAGCCCCACGTCATCGGAAGGATCCAGGGCTTCTATCTGGGCCTGACCAGGCCGGACCTGCTCCAGGAGCTGGCCGCCGGGGCCTCGGGTCACCTCAGGAACACCATGGTGCACACCCACCAGGCGCTGGTGGCGGTGGGGTCGGGCGGGATCTTCGGGGTGGGGCTGGGGCAGAGCAAGCAGAAGCTGATGTTCATTTCGGAGCCCCACACCGACTTCGTGTTCTCCATAATCGCCGAGGAAGGGGGGCTGCTGGCGGCCGGAGGGGTGTTGCTGGTCTTCCTGTTCATAATGTGGCGGGGCCTGCGCATAGCCGGCCAGCTTCCGGACAGCTTCGACCGTTTCGCGGCCCTGGGCCTGACCCTGAGCCTCTTCGTCTACTCGGCCATCAACATCATGGTCAATCTCGGGCTTTTTCCCATAACCGGACTGCCCCTGCCGTTCCTGAGCTACGGGGGGTCGGCCCTGGCGGTCAACGCCGCCTCGGTGGGGCTGATACTGAACATTTCCAGGCACCGCGGCGAAAAGTCGATAGACAGCTTCACCAGGAAACGCTATGAGAGCAACCATAGCCGGTGGCGGGACGGGAGGGCATCTCTACCCCGGGCTGGCGGTGGCCGCCGCCCTAGGTGAGATCGAGCCCGACTGCCGGATAAGCTTCATCGGCACCAGGCGGGGTCTGGAGGCCAGGGTGGTCCCGGCCCAAGGGTTTCCGCTGGATTTCATATCCATCGGGGGTTTTCTGGGAAAGGGCCCGGCCGACAGGATCAGGTTCCCGTTCCAGATGGCTCTTTCCACGATGCAGTCGATCAGGCACCTGAGGCGGAGGAAACCGGAGGCGGTGCTGGGGACCGGGGGCTACGTCTGCGCGCCGCCGGTGCTGGCCGCCAGGCTGCTGGGCATCCCGGCCTACCTGCTGGCCCTGGACGCCATGCCCAGCAAGGCGGTCAGGATGCTGGCCCGGCATGCCCGGAGGGTTTTCGCCGGTTTTCCCGAGTGCGCCGATCATATCGGTCAGCCGGAAAAGGTGGTTTACACCGGCAATCCCCTGAGGGGCGACCTCAACCGCCACTCCAGGGAGGAGGGCCTCGGCGAGTTCGGGCTGGACCCCGGGAAAAAAACCATCCTGGTGTACGGCGGGAGCCAGGGCGCCCACAGTATAAACCTGAACGTGGCCGGGGCCATTTCCGCCCAGGGCGACAAGTGGAGCGGAATTCAATTCATCTTCCAGACGGGGAAACAGGACTATGACCTTGTTCGAGACAAAGTGGCTGGAGCACCGGCAAGGGCGATAGTGATGCCGTACATCGAGAAGATGTCCCTGGCTTTCGCCGCCAGCGACCTGGTGATATCCCGGTCGGGATCGACCGTCTCCGAGATACTGGCCTGCGGGCTGCCCTCGATACTGGTCCCCTACCCCCACGCCGCCAGCAACCACCAGGAGCACAACGCCAGGAGCCTGGAGAGGAGGGGGGCGGCATCTGTGCTACTCGAAAAAGACCTGAATGTAAACAAGCTGGCTGATTTAGTAGACGAGCTCATTACAGATTCAAACAGGTTTTTAGGTATGAAGTCAGCAACGGCCGGCATGGCTAAGCCCAAGGCCGCTACAGAGATCGCCCTTGAGATAGTGCGTCTTATGCGTCAGGAGCAATATGATAAATAAATTCATTATTTTTGTAATAATAAGCATGCAGGTTGTTTGTGTAAAACAATCTACAGCGGCGAAGTTCCCTTCAGACCAAAAGAAAACGAAGGAAAGCATTGGATTCGTCCAAGATATTGATATCCTTCTGAAGAAAAGCATTCTGGATTCGATTGTATTCTCAAAAGACGCGGTAGCTTTATCCTTGTTAGACATTTTGATGATAGAAGTGGCTCATGACGGACAAACCAAAAAAACACACCGATCTGTTGTAAAAGTGATTGGTCAAAAAGGAAAGGACATCGTAACCCCGAATATCATATACAACAAGGGGCGCCAGGTAGTAAAGATACAACATGCAAAAGTAATAAATCAGGATAATTCCGTTACATACTTCACTGACAAAAAAATCGAACAAGATGCCATCGTTCAAAATGACATGTTTGTGGACATTAGATACATTAAGCTGCTTCCGCCCAAGTTAGATATTGGGTCAATAATTGATTATCAATACGAAGTTAGGGAAAAGAAACCATTAATCCCAGGCCACTTCAGCACCGAATGGCTGCCAGCAAAAGGGATACCGTCGATAGAAAGCGCATTCATTCTGGCGGCGCCCAGAGATATGCCCTTGTATTTTTTCACGCCTGGCGGCACGAAACCAGAACACATTCCTGGAAATCAATGGATATCGTATTTTTGGAGGCGTATGGCATTGCCTCCAGTTGATATCGAGCCGCAGATGCAATTCGATCGTGAAAAAATGGGATGGGTGGGGATTACCACGATGCACGGATGGGACGCGATAACAAGTTGGTACTGGAGATTATTGGAGAGCCGAATGCATAATAAAAAGAGGAGCATGCTTTTAGCTGATAGCCTGGTAAAAAACTGCACCTCATCTACAGACAGCACGGAAGCAATATTCGACTGGGTTTTGAATAACATCAGATATGTTTCAATTTCGCTGGGGACAGGAGCTTATGAGCCCAGGACACCTGACGAGGTAATCACGACCAAATATGGGGACTGTAAAGATAAGGCGGTATTGTTACTAGCCATGTTGGGTCATATTGGAGTAAATGCATGCCCGGTGCTCGTGCGTCCCAAGCCGCTCGGGCCGGTAATTGAGGAAATACCGGGGATATCTGAATTCTCACACATGATTGTCGCCGTAGAGAACGAAGGTGATTATATATGGGCAGACGCCACCGCAGAACATTATAAGATAGGCACACTCCCATTGGCCGAACAAGGGACGAGGGCATTGCTCTTTGACAGGGATAAATTCTTTTTCGTCACATTGCCGCACGCTTCAAAAGAAAACGGAGGATATGAAAGAGAGCCAAGAATTACACGAGGGGAAAACGAATGGACCTTCACCTCAAGAACAAAGCGATATGGATCTGACGCTAGTGAGTATAGGTCATTTTATGCCCAAATGGGCAAAAGAGATCTTAAGAAGTACATGGAAACCGTTACTGCAGATTTTTCGCCATTGGCTGAGCTGGACTCCTTTTCCATTAAAGGAGTAGATGAAGACGGGGACACCGTTGTGACCAGTAATTGTTTCAGAATCAAAGATAAGGCAGCACAACAAAACGAGTTATTCATTAATCCGGCTATCATGGAGGCAACCAACCTGAGCGAACACTTGAAACTATTCGCAGCGAAGGCCCGCGAGTATGCTCTCATTACCGGGACAGCCGGAACGTACAAAGCAGAATATATAGTGTCCCTTCCAAACGGGTATCATGTCATTAATTTACCTGAAGATATGAATATATCAAGTCCAATATCCTGTTTCGAAGCCAGGTGGCGAAAGGACATTGGTCTTCTAACAGGGAAGATGACGATATCCCATGGTAACGATTGCATAGACAAAAGTTATTATAATGATGAAAAGGAATTCATGCAAAAAGTCGTGACGTATCTCAACAGGGACATAATCTTAAAGAAAAAATAAAGTAAATGTTAGGAAGAATAAAACGCCTGCATTTCGTGGGCATCGGCGGGGTGGGCATGTGCGGCATCGCCGAGCTGCTCCTGAATCAGGGCTACCGGGTCACCGGCTCCGACCTCAGGCTCTCAGAGGCCACCGAGCGTCTGCGGGCGCTGGGGGCCGAGATAGCCGAGGGCCACCGGGCGGAAAATCTGGGAACGGTGGACGTGGTGGTCACCTCCTCGGCGGTGCAGGACGAAAACCCCGAGGTGCTGGCCGCCAGGGAGAGGAAGATACCGGTTATCCGGCGGGCCGAGATGCTGGCCGAACTGATGAGGATGAAGCACGGGGTAGCGGTGGCCGGCACCCACGGCAAGACCACCACCACCTCCATGGTGGGCCAGGTGCTCACCAAGGCCGGGCTGGACCCGACCCTGGTCATCGGCGGCAAGGTGCGGATGCTGGAGAGCAACGCCAAACTGGGGGCCGGCCCCTATCTGGTGGCCGAGGCCGACGAGTTCGACCGCTCCTTCCTGAGGCTGGCGCCGGTGATCGCGGTCATCACCACCATCGAGGCCGAACACCTGGACTGCTATAAGAACCTCAGGGAGATACAAAAGGCGTTCATCGAATTCGCCAACAAGGTCCCGTTCTGGGGGGCGGTGGTGGCCTGCCTGGACGAGAAGGGGGTTCAGGCCATACTGCCCAGGCTGGAGCGCCGCTGCGTAACCTACGGCCTGTCCACTCAGGCCCAGCTGAGGGCCGAGGACATCCGCTTCGACGGCATGCGGTCGACCTTTACCGTCCGCAACGGGGGCGGTCCGCTGGGGAAGGTGGAGCTCAGGGTCCCGGGCCGGCACAACGTCAAGAATGCGCTGGCCGCGGTGGCGGTGGGCCTGGAGATGGAGGTGCCCTTCGCCACCATCGCCGCGGCCCTGGCCGAGTTTTCAGGCGTCTACCGGCGCTTCGAGATCAAGGGGGAGCGCGAGGGGGTCCTGGTGATCGACGACTACGGCCACCACCCGACCGAGATCGAGGCCACGCTGAAGGCGGCCAAGGAGGCCTTCGGCCGAAGGGTGATCGCGGTCTTTCAGCCGCACCTTTACACCCGGACCAGGGACTTCCACCGGGAGTTCGGCTCGGCCTTCCATCAGGCCGACGTGCTGGTGGTGACAGACGTCTATCCGGCCCGGGAACCGCCACTGCCCGGGGTCAGCGGCGAGCTGATAGCCGGGGCCGCCCGCGAGGCCGGGCACCGGCAGACCGTATACCTGGCCGACAAGGAGCAGGTGCCGGCCGAGCTCGGGAAGCTGGCCATGAAGGGGGACATCGTCATCACCCTGGGCGCGGGGGACATCTACAAATACGGGGAGCGCTACCTTAAATCATGAGGGATACAGGCGATAAACTCCGCCGCATCGCGGCGGCCGTCCGGGGCCGGTGCCTGTTCGACGAGCCGCTGTTCCGGCACACCAGCTTCCGCATCGGGGGGCCGGCCGACCTGCTGGTGGCGCCGGCCGACCCCGACGACCTGCGGACCGCCCTGAAGGCGCTGGACCGAAAAGTTCCCAGTTACATCATTGGAAACGGATCCAATATCCTGGTCTCGGACAGGGGCATCCGGGGGGCGGTCATTTGGATAGGGAAGGGATTCCGGCAGTTCGAGCGCCGCGGCGGTCTGCTGAAACTGGGAGCCGGGCACAGCCTGCCGGGTCTGGTCGACCAATGCCGCGCCCTGGGATTGTCTGGAATGGAATGGGCGGCCGGGATACCCGGCAGCCTGGGCGGGGCGTTGGTGATGAACGCCGGCGCCTACGGCGGGCAGATGGCCGACGTGGTGGAAAGCGTCTTCGGATACCTGCCCTCGGGAAAGCCGGCCGAGCTCAGTGCCCCGGAGATAAAATTCTCCTACCGCCGGGCGCGCTATCCAAGCGGGTTCGTCATCACCGGGTGCCGGATGAAGCTGGCTTCCGGGAATCCGGCCGCCATCCGCCGGCGGATGGACAAGTGGCTGGGCAAGCGCCGGGCCAACCAACCCCTGTCACTGCCCTCGGCCGGGTGCATCTTCAAGAACCCGGAGGGCGACTCGGCCCGGAGGCTGATCGGGCTGGCCGGCCTGCGCGGCCGGAGGGTGGGCGGGGCCCAGGTCTCCGCCAAACACGCCAATTTCATCGTCAACTACGGCGGGGCCCGGGCGGCCGACGTCCGGAAACTGATGGACCAGGTGACGAAGGGGGTGCGCCGGGAGTGCGGGGTGCAGTTGGCGCCAGAGGTCAAGATGATAGGGGAGTGGTGAGCAGGTACTTCGACAGGAAGTCGGCCGCCCGGGTGCGCCGCCGGGAGCGTAGCCGGCGTGGCCTGTGGGCGGGCATCTGGACGGCCGCCGTGATCCTGGCCGCCGGGGCGGCGGCGTCGGCCGCCTTGCATTTCAGGCTGCACACCGTCAGGGCCATCTCCGTTTCCGGGGAGGAAAGCCTGGCCCCGGACCTGAGGGCGGCCATGGAACCATGCTTGGGCAGGCCGCTTTGGAAAAGCGGGGCGGGCGCGCTGTCCGAAGGTTTCCGGAGGGACCGGCCGGCGGTGGAGCGCGTCAGGACTGCCGTCCTCCCCTGGGGTGTGGTCCTGGCTGAGATCAAGGTGAGGCGGCCGGTGGCCCGGGTCGAGCGGGGAGGCCTGGCCGTTGATGCCGAGGGCATGGTCTTCAACCCGCCGGACGGGGGGGGGGATGCCTTGCCGCTGTTGAGGCTGGCCGGATCGAACGAGACGGGGCGGCGCCGGGCCCTGACCGCCATTCTGACCGCCGGAGAATGCGAGGCCGCCTGGACGATCGACTGCGCGGACCAGGATGACATAAAGCTGCACCTGCCGGGCCCGGCGGTGGTCCATCTGGGCAACGGGCGCTTTCCCGGGAAGTGGTCCAGGCTCAGGGAGATCCTCAGGAACCGCGGGGCGGATCCCGCCCCCTGCATCATCGACCTGAGGTTCCACGGCCAGGCCGTGGTCAGGCGGCAGGCCTGATACGGTCCAAGGAAACGGAACCGAGAGAACAAGGAGATAAAAATGGCGAACACCATCGTCGGGCTGGACCTGGGGACCACCAAGATAGCCTGCATCATCGCCGAGGTGGACCGGGAGGAGCTGAAGATCGTGGGGGTGGGCACGGCCCCCTCCGAGGAGGGACTGAGGCGCGGGGTGGTGGTGAATCTGGAAAAGACGGCCAAGGCCATCGAGAAGGCGGTGTCCGAGGCCGAGCTGATGGCCGGGGTCAAGATCAGCTCGGTCTACGCCGGCATCGCCGGGGACCACATCCGCTCCATCAACTCCCGCGGGGTGATCGCCGTCTCCCGGGGGGGCAACGAGATCACCCAGGCCGACGTCGACCGGGTGATCGACGCCGCCCAGGCGGTGGCCATCCCCATGGACCGGGAGATCCTGCACGTCATCCCCCAGGGCTTCATCGTCGACGACCAGAAGGGGATCAAGGACCCCATCGGCATGGCCGGGGTCAGGCTGGAGGTCGAGGTCCACATCGTCACCGGGGCGGTGGCCTCGGCCGAGAACATCTACAAGAGCATCAAGCGGGCCGGGCTGAAGGTGGACGATCTGGTGCTGCAGCCGCTGGCCTCCAGCCAGGCGGTGCTGACGCCGGACGAGAGGGCGCTGGGGGTCTGCCTGATGGACATCGGCGGCGGCACCACCGACCTGGCCCTTTTCTTCGAGGACTCCATCCGCCACACCGCGGTCATCGGGCTGGGCGGCAACAACCTGACCAACGACATCGCCATCGGGCTGCGGACGCCCACCGACCAGGCGGAGCGCATCAAGCGGAAGTACGGCTGCGCCGCCGCCCAGCAGGTGAAGGAGGACGAGATCATCACCGTCCAGGGGGTGGCCGGGCGCGAGGAGCGCGAGGTGTCCCGCCAGGTGCTGGCCCAGGTGATAGAGCCCAGGATGGAGGAGATCTTCAGCCTGGCCCACCGGGAGATCAAGCGTTCGGATTACGGCGACATGCTGGGGGCCGGGGTGGTCCTCACCGGCGGAGCCTCCAAGCTGCCCGGGGCGGCGGCCCTGGCCGAGCAGGTGTTCAACCAGCCGGCCCGGGTGGGCGAGCCCCGGGGGCTGGGCGGTGTGTCGGACGCGGTCAAGGACCCGATGCACGCCACCGGGGTGGGGCTGGTGCTCTACGGTTTCGACAAGAGGTTCCGCAAGGAGTCCTTGGACGAGGACAAGCTGTTCGACTCCATCCTGGCCAAGATGAAGGGCTGGTTCGGGGAGCTGTTCAACGGATGACGCCTGGGAGAGAAGTGAAAGGGTGGAAGGAAGACGGAAGAACGCGAAACGGCAAACAGGAAACGGGATAAACCGCAACCAACCATAGAAGGAGAGGGGACCATGTTGGAATTCGAAGAGGATGCAGTCAACGAGAACTGCTGCATCAAGGTGGTGGGGGTGGGGGGCGGCGGGGGCAACGCCGTCAACCGGATGGTGGACGCCGGGCTTTCGGGGCTGGAGTTCATCGCGGTCAACACCGACCTCCAGGTGCTCAAGAAGTCCAGGGCCCAGCACAAGATTCAGATCGGCTCCAAGCTGACCCGGGGCCTGGGTTCCGGCGGCAACCCCGAGGTGGGGCGCCGGGCCTTCGAGGAGGACAAGCAGCGGGTGGTGGAGGCCATCACCGGCAGCGACATGCTGTTCATCACCGCCGGCATGGGCGGCGGCACCGGCACCGGGGCGGCCCCGCTGGTGGCCGACGTCGCCCGGGAGATGGGGGTGCTGACGGTGGCGGTGGTCACCAAGCCGTTCGAGTGGGAGGGCAAGAGGAGGTCCAGCCAGGCCGACCAGGGGGTGCGCGAGCTCAAGGAGAAGGTGGACACCCTGATCGTCATCCCCAACCAGAGGGTGCTGACGGTGGTGGGAAAGTCGACCAAGCTCAACGAGGCCTTCCGCATCATCGACGACGTCCTGCTGAAGGCCACCCGGGGCATCTCCGACCTGATCACCGTGCCCGGGCTGGTCAACGTGGACTTCGCCGACGTCCGCTCGGTGATGCTGGAGCGGGGCGACGCCCTGATGGGGGTGGGCACCGGCTCCGGGGAGAACCGGTCCATCACGGCGGCCGAGGAGGCCATCGCCAACACCCTGCTGGAGGGGGTCTCCATCAAGGGGGCCAAGGCCATCCTGCTCAACATCTCGGCCGGGGACGACCTGACCCTGTCCGAGGTCAACGAGGTGGCCACCGTCATCCGCAGCGCGGCCGGCGAGGAGGCCAACATGATCTTCGGGGCGGTGGTCGAGCCCGAGGCCGGGAGCGAGATGACGGTGACGGTGATCGCCACCGGGCTGAACGCCTCGCCCCGCATGGAGCGTGACGTCCCCGACGGCAAGCGGATAGACTTCCCGGACACCTTCCGCAAGGAGAACCTGGCCGCGCCCACCTTCCAGCGAAAGGACAACCGGGGGGCCATGCAGACCATCGTCACCAAGGGCGAGGTAAAGAGCTTCAAGGCCGACGACCTGGATATACCGACCTACATGCGGAAGTTGATGGACTGAATCCGGTCCGCAGCAATCCAGCCTCCTCCGGTCGGTTTGCCGGCGCGGGGGGGGGTGCGGGGCGTTGCTGGCACCGGGGACCGGCCCCGGGGCGAAGCGCGTCCCGGTCACATCCCAGCCTCTCCTTCGAGAAGCCCCCACCCAACAGGGGGCTTCTTTAATACTTGATTTTGTCTCCATTTATGGCGTATAATACCATCATTATGAAGCATACTATATTTATAATGTTTTCAGCCGCCATGGCCGCGACAACGGCCGTAGCCGCCTTCGAGGAGAACCAGACCGACGCCCGCTCCTTCGCCATGGGCGGCGCCTGGGCGGCGCTGGGCGGCGGCTCGTCGCCCGACCCGGCCAACCCGGCGGCCCTGGCCGGGTCGGATGGCTGGGGGGCCTCGGCCGGATTCGCCCTGCCGTTCGGGATGCGGGACCTGGCCGCCGTCTCCTCGGCCTGCCGGGCCCGCCAGGGGCGATTCGGCCTGGGCCTGGGCCTTAACACCACCGGGACCGCCCTGTACCGGGAGTCGTCCCTGCGGGCCTCGGCCGCCTGGCGGATGCACGACCGGTTCTCGGCCGGGATTTCGGCCGGCGGCTGCCACCTGGCGATCCAAGATTACGGCTCGGCCGTGGCCGCCGGTCTGGACCTGGGGATCCAGGGCAGACCGCTCCCCCAGCTGGCCCTGGGTATCGCGGCCAGGAACGTCAACCGGCCGAGGATGGGCGATCCCCGGCAGGAACTGGCCCAGGAGCTGGCTGCCGGACTGGCCTACAGCCCGGAGGAAAGGGCCACCGCCGCCATCCACCTTCAGGCGCAGAGGGACTGGCCGGTCCAGCTCCGGGTGGGTCAGGAGTTCCGCATCTGGAAGGGGATCACGGTCAGGGCCGGCTACTCCAACCGGCCGGCCTCGGTCAGCGGCGGATTCGGCCTGCAGCTGGGCGGCCACTCCTTCGGTTACGCGGTGCGCAGCCATCCCGAGCTGGGGCTTTCCCACTGCCTGACGCTCTATTTCGCCGCCGGCGGTCCGGCTGCCGGGGCCCCGGACCCTGCCGAGGGTGAGGCGCCGGCGCCGCGGCGCATCGTGCTGAACGCGGCCCCGGTTTCCGAGCTGATGCTGCTGCCGGGGGTGGCACGAAGGCAGGCCGAGGCCATCGCCGCCTGCCGGGACAGCCTGGGCGGCCTGACCTATCTGGACGAACTGCTGTCCGTCAAGGGGATCACCAGGAGGACGTTGGAACGGATGGCGCGGTTCGTCGACCTGGGCTTCGATCCCGGGGCGCCCCCGGGGGGATTCCCGGTTGACATCAACACCGCCTCGGTCGGCGAGCTGTCCGGGCTGCCGGGGATCGGGCCCCGGGCCGCGGCCGACATCGCCGCCTACCGCGATGAGAACGGCCCGTTCAAGGGCGTGGAGGAGCTGATGAACGTCCGGGGCATCGGCCGGAAGACGTTCGAGCGGATACGGGAGCTGGTGACCGTCGGAGCGGCAGAGGCCGAATGAGGCGCTGGCTTCCAGTCGCGGCCGCTTTTCTGATGGCTGGGGCGGCCTGGTGCCAGGAGCTTCCAGAGCTCGAGGTGGAGGCCGATTCCGAGGAGCTGGCCGAACTGCTGCACTACCTGGAGGAGAATCCCCTCGACCTCAACCGGGCCACGGCCGAGGAGCTGATGCTCATTCCCTGGCTGAGCCCGGCCCAGGCCCTGCGCATCAGGGCCTACCTCAAAGGCCGCCGGCTGGCCGACCCCTCCCGGCTGGTGGCCGAGGGCGTCATCGACCAGGCCGCGTTCCAAAGGATACTTCCCTATATTTACATAGAAGGGAAGACTCCGCCGAAAGACCGCCTGGTCATCTCCTCCAGGTGGCAGCGGGCATGGTCCCGGGACACGGTCCGGGTCCCTTCGCCCTGGACCAACCGCCAGCGGCTCGAATACCTGGGCTCGGACCGCTGGCGGGCCTTCCTGCAGACACAGAAGGACAAGGGCGAGGGCGACTGGGCGGACTACTGGTCCGGGGCGGCAGGATACCGGGGCGGCAGCTTTGACGTCATCGCCGGGGACTTCCAGCTGAGGTCGGGCCTGGGCCTGGCCTTCGGCGGCAGCAGCCCGAGGATCGTTTTCCCGGGAAGCTTCCCCAAGCCGGCGGTCCGGACAGGCGCCTCCATCCACACCTCCAGCAACGAGCGGTCGGCCCTGAGGGGGGCGGCGGCCTCGGGCCGGATGGGTAAACTGGAAGCCGTGGCCGCGGTTTCCTCAAGGCTGGTCGACGGGCGGACGGACAGCTCGGGCAGCCTGGTGCGGATCTACGACGACGGCTACCACCGGACCGAAGCCGAACTGGCCAGGAAGAACAACACCGGGGAGCGCCTCGGCGTGCTGTCCCTGGGCTGGGAGCCCTTCGACCGGTGCTGGGTGGGGGCCCTGGGTTATGCCGGAGGCCACAACCCCGGATTTGCCGAATCGCTGGCGGTCAGTTCGGGAGCCAGCCTGTCGGGCGGCATGTCCGGAGGGCCGGGCTACCTGTCGTTCGAGCTGACCGCCACCGGCCGCGGGCAGGGGGCCTTCAGCGCCCTGGCCGGGGCCAGGATCTCCGGCACCGAGACGGCCCTGCTGGTCTACGCCTACCGGCCGGATTACCGCGCGCCCAGGTTCAACGGCTACGAAAGGTACGGGGGACGGGACGAGCAGGGGGCGGCGGTATTCCAGAAGTCGGCCCTGCCCGCCAGGACCTGGCTGTCCACGGCCTTCCACTGGTACCGGCCCTGGTCGGCTGTATCGACAGTCGACAAAGGTCATGGAGGTTACCTGTTGGATTTGAAGGCGGATAATGGTATAATAAAAGATCTGGATCTGGCCTGCAGGTGGAGGTATCGGGAGACGGAGCGGGCTTGCCCGTCGGGCCTGGACGCCGTGCTGGCCCGCGAGCGCTCGTACCTGGCCAAGGCCATGCTGGACTGGCGGGCCGGCGGCGGTTTCCTCCTGTCGGCGGACTACGCGGCCAGCCGCCATCACCCGGCCGAGGGCGGAGGGCCGGGGAAGGGCGAGATGCTGTCGGCCGGCGCCGGCTGGCAGGGCGGAGGCGCCTGTCTGGTGCGGATCCAGAGCTCGTTCTTCAACACCGAAAGCTATTACTCCGCCGTCTACCAGCCCGAGCCCGAGCTCAGGAACACCGGATCGTTCCATCCCCTGTTCGGCTCCGGCCGCCGGGACGCCCTGCTGGTGCGCTACACCTACGCCAAACGCCTGAGCGCCGAG
>DHHE01000079.1 GCA_002403115.1 bacterium UBP2_UBA4780
GGGGATTCATCAAGGTGGCCAAGGCGATGCTGGCCCAGGGCGTGGTCTGACATTTCCCTCAAGTATAAAGCCCAGTCCTCAGGGACTGGGCTTTTGTTTCATGGCGCATACGGCGCAGCATCAGATGAACGAAACAAGCCGGAAAAGTCGCTTTACAAACGGTGCGAAAAAAGGTATCATAGAACTCGTTGTAGGTATTTATAAGGAACTCCCGCCTACGATTACTTCGGCGGACATGCATGAAAAAAGGAAGATGACAGAAAATGATTGAAGGGTACCTCTATTTATTGCCTTTTTAACCGCAGACGCTGTCGCCCAAAGCTGCCAAAATATTTAGCAGGCTATAGCGCCCGCCTGCCGTAGCCTTGTGCGGCGGGCAGGTCGGGCGAGTTCGCAGAGATAATATCGAGTCAAATGTAACATCAGTAAAATCAATATTTTGCGCCCTCTACCCTTCCCCTCGCAAGACTTAAAGAAGGCTCAACTCACGCCAACTTGTCCGCCGCAGGAGGAAGGCGCACCCTCCTATGGCGGGCAGGCAGGCGGGGCATGCTCTGGGTGCTTTGCGGTTAGGCCAAATGGTGTATATTTAGAGGTTCTCTGAAGTCTCAATTGATATTCGGTAAACGGGGTGTATTCATGCGATTTCTAGCACATCTTAAAACCAGTTCATAGTCAAAACCGAACGAACCGAGATGACGAGCGGCGATTTCGCCGGAAAACCGGAGCGGGCCCACGGCAGGTTCGCCGCCTGCTCCGATCCCGGGGAAAAATTCAAGCTGGGGCTGGACTGGGTCGACCAGTTGCTGGCCGGAGGCAAGTTCCTGGAGGCCTCGGAGGCGGTCGGGCTGATCAAATCCCTGGCCTCCGGCGCCCTGGAGCAGGCCCAGGCTTACCAGCGTGCCGGGAGGTCGTTCCTGCGGCTCTACGACTACGACAAGGCCAGCTATTACCTGAACGAGGCCCTGAACCAGCTGGGCGACCATCCCGATTCCATGGAATTGAGCCGGGTGTACCACGACATGGCCTGGATGCAGTACCGGCAGGGATACCTGGAGAAGGCCCGGGCGCACGCCGAGAACGCCGAACTGGCCCTAGGAGGCATTCCCGCCCGGGACAAGGGCCTCCAGCCTGCAAAGGCAGAGTGCCACCACCTTTTCTCCCTGATCGAGTCGGCTGCCGGGGAGTACGACCGGGCGGTGATCAGGCTGGAGAAGGAGATCGCCATCCGCCAGGGGGGCGACGACGACCAGCGGCTGGCGGCCGCCTATAACAAGCTGTCCAGCGTGCTCCAGACCAAAGGGGAGGTCACCAGGGCGCTGGACCATCTGCAGCGCTCCATGGAGCTAGCCGAGAGAACGGGCAATATCTTCCGGAAATCCATCTCCCTGAAGAACCTGGGGGAGCTTCAGTTCATAATGGGCGACCTGGCCCTGGCCTGGAAGTGCCACACCGAATCGCTGTCGATATCGGTGCAGGCCGGCAACCACCTGGGCTTCGTCTTCAACCACGCCGGTCTGGGGCGCATATACCGGGCCCGGGGATCGGCGGTCAGCGCCATGGCCGAGTACAACCAGGCGCTGGACGCCGCCCGCCGCATCAGGTTCCACGACAGGGAGTCGAGCATCCTGGCGGACATGGCCGATCTTCTTTGCGACCAGGGCCTTTGGAGGGAAGCCCAGGAGAGGCTGGACCAGGCACGGCTGCTGGACAACGAGAGGGGCCAGGACCCCTCGCCCTGGTATCTGCTGGTGGCGGCCCGGGCGGCGGCGGGAAAAGGCCGGCCGGAGGGGCTGAGGGAGGCGGTCCGGGTGCTGGACGGCCTGCTGACCGGACCGATCATCATCGACGACGAGGAATTCATCACTGTACCGGAGCTGAGGATGACAGCTCTGAGGCTCAGGGGGCGGGTGGAGGAAATGATGGGGCGCCGGGATCAGGCCGGGTCTTACTACGCCAGGGCCAGGGAGCAGGCAGAGGAGTTCTGCCGGGAGTTCACCCCGGCCCAGAAGGGGACGTTCAAAAAAAGGAGGGAAATCGAGGAGATAGTTTCGGCGGCCGCTCATGGTTCATGATCAGCGCCGCAAAGAAGAACGGCCCCGACAAGGGGCCGTTCTTCTTTGCGGGCAGGCACCGGGGGGGCAAGCGGATGGAACGCCTAGCGCTTCGACCACAGGCCGATCATGCAGCCGCAGGGATCGAGGAAGGCGCCGGTATAGCCCAGGCCCCGGCCGATGGGCGTCTTCGGCAGCTTGGCCCGGCCGCCCAGCTTCTGGGCCCTGGCCAGGGCGGCGGTGATGTCCTCGACGCCGACGTAGACCCCGATGCAGGGCTTGGGCACCTTCTTGACCTTGGTGATCCCGCCGCCCACGCTATCGGCGATGTCGAACATGACATAGTCCTTTCCCCAGGCCTTCATCTTCCAGCCGAAGAGCTTCCGGTAGAAGGCAGTCGACTTGGCCAGGTTGGTGGAGGGGATCTCCCAGTGGACCAGGGGATTCATGGGCCGCTCCTTTCGACGCGTTTCTTTAAGGTTGTTTGGCGTTCCGCTTGATGTATCCCAGGGCCCGCTCGCTGTCGCCGTCCATGGCCACGGTGACGGTGGCGCCGTCGGCCACCTTGGGCACGGAGATGACCTTGATGACCTTCTCCAGGCCGCGGGCCCCGGGGACGAACCGGCGCAGCATATTGGGGGCCGAGCCGAAGAACTCCTGGTTGAAAACAGCGTCCGGCTCGTCCGGGTAGAGCGGCAGGTAGCGGATGTTGGCCTCCACCAGGTCCTGGAAGAAGTGGGTGCCGAAGGACAACTCGGGGACGTAATCCTTCTTCTTTTTGGCCACCTCGATCAGCATGGCGGTGTTGTTGATGTCGGCGTATCCGACCCTGACGCCCAGCTTGACATCGCCCCGGCTGCCCCATCGGCCCGGGCCCATCAGGATGAATTTCTGGCGCGGCAGCCTGGAGTTCAACTCGCCCACCGTCCGCCCCACCTGGACCAGCTCCTCCAGGGTGGGCAGGGCGTCGTAGGCCTCGGGGTCGACATAGACCAGGTATTCGATGCCCGACACCACCGCGTTGGTTATGTAGCGCTTGGCGGTGAAAAGCTGATCCCGCTGGGGGATGTTCTCCGGGATGGCGACCGCCATGGCGCCTCCGGCCTGGCTCTGGGGCCGGCATTGGAGCAGGTAGAGCTTGTGGATGTCGCCGTCGCAAGCGAACTCGATGTCCACCGGGAAGCCAAGGGAGTCGCTCAGGATCTTCAGCATCTCCTTGATCATGGGGATGAACGGTCCGTGGGTCAGCAGCTTCGAGAAGGTGACCACCGGGTGGCCGTCGTTGAGGTTTAGCATCAGGCCCGAGGGCGAGTAGAGCTGGCCGTCCTTGTAGACGGAGACGATCTGGGCCAGGGCCGGCAAATCGTGGCCGACGTCGGCCAGCAGACGGTCGAAGGTGATGCTCTCGAAGCGGCGGGTCTCCAGGTTGATGACGTCCACGTTCTTCTGGGAATACCACAGCACCTCGTCGGGGGAGACGTTGACCCGCAGGCCCGGCTGCCCGGGGCTGACCAGCACCGGGTAGTCGTCGCCCACCCGGTCCACCGCCCTGGTCCCCAGGCCGGCCACCAGCCGGATGATGCCGTCCTGGCGGCGGATGCGGGGGGACCAGCGGAACTCGTTGTGGCTGAAGGCCACCCCGGCGTAGGCCGGGAAGTAATACTTGCCCACCCGGCGCCCCACCACCTCCTGGATGAGGATGGCCATCTCCTCGTTGAAGTCCAGCAGGCCGCGCTCGCGCCGGTACTCGATGGGGTCGGGCCCGAAGACCGAGGCGTAGACCTCGACGATGGCGTCGATCAGGGCCACCAGCCGCTCCTTCTTGGTGCCCTGGTTGGCCACGAACAGGCTCTTGTACTTTCCGGCGAAGGCGGCCCCCAGGGTGTCCTCCAGCAGGCTGGAGGAGCGTACGATCAGGGGCTTGTCCCCGAAGTCGTCCAGGGCCAAAGCCAGGCCGGCGATCATCTCCGGCGACAGGGTGGAGTTCTTGAAGATCTGTTCCAGGAAGGGGTACTCCTGGCGGATCTCGGACGGATCGCGGTACTTGATGCTGGGCATCTCCTCCAGGGCGTTGAAGTGCAGGAAGTCCAGGATGCCGTCCGAGGTCATGAACCAGGTCTTGGGGATGGAGAGGTTGCGGATGGCGATGGAGTCCTTCTTGGCAGCCTGCAGCACCTTCTCGGCCCGGAACAGGCCGGCGGACTTTCCCCCCAGCTTGCCGTTGCCCAGCGGAGGGCCAATGGTCCGGGAGAGCATGCCGGAGAAGTCCTCGACGGTGGCGTAGTTCTTGGTGACGTTGATGTAGTTCAGGTCCTCGGAGAAGAAGCGGCGGATGAGGGCGGCCCGGATCAGGGTGCGCTCCTCGGGCGACAGCTTGCGGGCCTCCTCGGGCATGCGGGCGAAGCGCTGGACGGCCTCGGTGATCTCGGCCAGGGGCACGTCGCGCTTCTCGGCCGCCATGGTCAGGAAGCGGAACTGCTCCTGCTTGAGCCACTGGGTGACCATGGCGGTCAGCTCCTCGTCCTTGATCACCCGGGCGGCGATGCGGAAGGCCTCGTCCACGATCTGTTGCAGAAGGGAATGGTTGATCTTGGGGACCGGCTGGTTCTCGCTGTACTCCCAGTCGGTGGAGGAGGATTCCAGCCGCTTCATCAGGGTCTCCACCTGCCGGACGTTGCGCTTGTAAAGGTAATTCATCATCTTCCGGCCGATGCGGTTGAGGAGCGCCGGATTGGTGTCGCGCAGCAGGTCGATGATAACCTGCCATTCGGGCTTGGTGTTAGCCATGGGAGGCTCCTTTAGCCACGGATTTGCACGGATAAGAATTCGTGCCGGACCAGTTCTTCATTCGGGCTTGAGCACCAGCCCCCGGCCGGACCGGCCGTCGATGCGGACCTCCAGCGGCCGATCCAGGCGGACCAGGCGGACGTGCCCGGATTCCGCGGCCGGCGGCAGGGATTCCAGCCACGGCCAGTCCAAGCGGCCCCGGGCCGGGTCCAGGGGCACGGTCAAGTAGCCGATGCGCAGCGAGGTCATGTTCTGGAAGAAGTGCGAGCCCTGGGAGGGGTCGACGTTCATGTTGGGCAGGCTGACCTCGACGATGGCCCGGACGTTGGTGATCTGGCTCCAGTCCACCGGGACCCCCAGCCAGGGGTCGGACGATCCCCAGCGGCCTGGACCTATAAGAATATAGTAACGGCCCTCGGCCCGCAGCCGGTCGTTGAAAGCGGCCACCTCCCGGGCGATGTCGGGAGTCCTGGCGGCGTCGAAGGCGCCGGGCCGGACGTAGACCACGTCGTTTATCCCCTTGATGACGCCGTTCCCCAGGGCCTGTTCGCTATGTATAAAAATCTTCGTACCGCCGCCGTCCCCCAGGTCCACCCTGACCAGTTCGTCGGCGGCCACCAGGGGCCGCACCTGGAGGAAGCCGAAGCTGGCCGGCAGGGCGCTTCTGGGGTCCAGGACGCAGGCGAACTCGATCTCCACCGGGCAGGCCATGGCCCGCTCCGAGGTCTTCAGCAGGAAATCGGCCAGCCCGGCCAGGGGCATGATGTCGTTCTTGAGAAGGTGGGCGAAGGAGATTATCCTGGGGCCGGGGGAGGTCAGGCCGTCGCGCAGGCAATCGCTCTCGCGGTCGTAGGTCGAGGCCAAAAAGTCCAGAGCCCCGTCCTCCTCGGCGTCCGCCAGGTCCGGCCGGACCAGGTACTGGTCCTCTTCGGCAAAAGCGGTGGAGGCGGAATGGCCCATGTCCACCGCGTAGAACCGGCGCTGGGCGTTGTCCATCATGTCCCGGGCGGTGCCGAACTGGGGCAGGACCTGGGGGTAGGCCGGGGTGAAGCGCAGCGATGAGCCGCCGTCGACGATGGTCTTGCCCAGTCCCAAGGCCACGTTGACCACGCCGTCTTCCGGCCTGGCGTGGCCCACCGGGTAGTAGTTGTAGGAGCGGCCCACCCCGGAGAAGTCGGGGTAGAACCGGTCGCGGCGCCGGCGCCCGACCACCTCCTGGATGACCGCCGCCATCTTCTCCTCCTGGGGCCGGTGCCCGGTGGCCTCGATGTAGGCCTTGGCCCGCTGGAAGAAGGTGGAGGCGAAGACGAGCTTGATGGCGTTGACCAGGCTGGTGAAGCGGCTGTCGGTGTCCGCCTGGTTGTTGGGGATCATCTTGGTGGCGTAGATGCCGGCGAAGGGCTGGTAGAGGGCGTCCTCCAGCAGGCTGGAGGACCTGACCGCCAGGGGGGTCTTGACCGCGGAGATGAAGTCGCGCAGGTCTCCCACCACCCGGGCCGAGAGGTCGGAGTGGATGAAGCGGTTGGCGATGCGGACGTCTGAACCCTCGGACAGGGCGAACTCCAGAAGGTCGTTCTCCCTGATGAAGGCGTCGAAGACGTCGGTGCCCAGCACCACGGTCTTGGGGATGGAAACGGCCACACCGGGGAACCTTCCCGGCTCCAGGCTCTGGTCGAGCACCCGGTCGATGAAGGCCAGGCCCCTGGCCTTGCCGCCGATGGATCCTCCGCCGATCCGGCTGAAGAGAGCCGGGTCCCGGAAGAAGCTGCGGGTGAAGGTAACCAGGCTGCCCCGGTGGGACAGCGCCCTGAGGTCGGAGATGGAGCGCAACAGGCGCCGGCGCACCTCCTCGGCCCGGGAAAGGTCGAACCCTCCGGCCGCGGAGAAGACCCGGGCCAGGTCCAGTTCGGTCCGGGCGTGCAGCCAGCGGATCAACGAGCCGTCCTCGATGCACCTTTTAAGCAGGGGGGGCGGCAGGCGCTCCAGGACGAAGGTCAGGTCGTTGGTGGACGCGAGCCGGTAGCTTTCGCCCCCGCCCCCCGAAAGCAGGATTTCCCCGAAACCCAGCCGGTCGTTGAGGAAGCTTTGGATGCCTGGGGCCAGCGCCGGTGATCCCTTGTCGAGATAACAGGCGCCCAAACTGGCGGCCCCGGCCTTGGCGGCCGGCTCGCTGGATTGGACCAGGACCGGCAGGAATGGCAAAACACGGCGGACCAGGCGGGCAAGTTCCAGCCCGGCCTCCGGATCAGCGGCCCCGGCCCTGGGGAAACGGACGTCGGTGATGACGCCGAGGAGGTTGTCCCCGTATGCCCGCAGGGCGGACTCGGCCTGCTCGAAGCTGGTGGCCAGAAGCACCTTGGGCCTGGCCCGCTGCCGCAGTGAGCGCTGGGTGTAGGTCAGGTCATCGGAGAGCAGCGAGTCGGTCAAGCGCCTCAGGGCTTCGTAAAGGTCGACCAGGTAGGACGAGTAGAACCTGGGGTTGTCCTCGACCACCAGGATGTTCCGCAGGCCCAGCAGGCCGCTGTCGTGCTCCGCGTTCCGGGCGTCCTCGGCGTGCTGGATGATGGCGGCCAGGATGCGTCCGTCGCCCTGCCAGACGAAGATGCGGTCCAGCTCCCCGCCGCCGTTGCGCTCCAGCAACCGGTCCAGCTCCGGTGTGTTGTAGGCCAGCAGCGCCACGGCCAGCCCGGGCGAGGCCTCCTTGGCCCGCCGGGCGAATTCGAAGGGGTCCATGTCGTCCAGACGCTGGACGACCACCGCCAGGTCGCACCTCCCCCTGGCCAGCTCCTCCAGGGCCGCGGTCCCGCCGGTCACCTGGCGGATGGTGGGCACGTAGCCCAGGTCCCGGCCCTTGTAGGCCCGGCCCAGCACGTCCTGGAGCCGGCCGTCCTCCTCCATGATGAAGGAGTCGTAGAGGCTGGCGACCAGCAGCACCCGGCGCACCTGGTAGGGCATCAGCTCCTGGAGCCTGGCCGCGGCCGGCTGGTAGCCGAAGGGGATGTAGGATTCGGGATTTTCTAGCATATGTACTTCAATAGTAATAGTATATGCTAAAGTGAGTGCAAAAATCAAATAAAAAAGCCCCGATGTAAATCGGGGCTTTCTATTGTCATAAACATCAATCGTCAAAATTAAAGTATTCTTTAACATTTTGGTAGTTTTTATAATCGATAACAGGAGCTGATTTCCCTGCGGAGGCTTTGATTACAACAGCTCTAAAGTAAAAAGTAGAAGTTGATGCCCATGGTGATCCTGTGGTATTATCTGCCTTTTCAGAAACTATATAAAGCCAGGGCACACCGTAAGATAAATCAATATATGAATAAATATAAGCAGGAACATATCCAGGACCAGGATAAAGAGTATAAGGTAATTGTACGTATGTTACAGTATCTACTTTCCAATATGTGACTACTAGATCACTAGAAGTATAAATAGTATTTACGAGAGAAAAATAACCAGACGCAATAGTTGGGCTGAATACCAAACTAAAGTCATAGTATTTTGCTTCTGGTCCCGGTGCACCTGTTGCCCCAGTCGGCCCAGTTGGGCCCGCAGGTCCCTGTTCGCCGGTGCAGCCTGCAAGGAACAAAGCCGAGGCTGCGATAATCAGGGTGGCCAAGGTTAACTGTTTCATGGCGTTTCTCCTTTTCTTTATGTCAAGGTGTTGTGTGTACTATTGTGCCTTTCTGTAATAGAGAGCCTACTTTCTATCCTTCGTTTTTCCACTAGGTTTTAGAGGTTGCTTCTTGGGTTGTTCTTTTACTTTGTTTTCTTGTGCTGGCGGTGTAGAGGTTTCTCGGTGGTCATATTGTGGTGATATCTGTTCGTGCATTGATGGTCTTCTGGGGCATTCATAAACAATAGCCGATCTTACTTGTAAGCCTAAAATAGGCCATGCTAGTGAATTTAGCACACCATCCCAAAAAGTAGTTTTTGCTTTAAAATATACGACACTGTTTTCAGGTACGATATCCGAAGTAGAGTTGTTTCCGATAGATAGTAAGCCATAAAAAAGGTACCAGCACTTCTTCGATGCTATCTCTTTTCCACCTGCGGCGACAGGTGACAATTCGGCTTTTCCAGCAATTTGAATCGTTGCGCAGCCCAAGAATAAAGGCAACATACCAAGTAACAGAATAAATGCCTTTTTCATTGGCTTAATCTCCACTTTAGTGTGTTGAATATTTAAATGACAAAACAACTCTAGAATTACTCCTCTATAAAGTGGTAAAGGAGTACATCGCTTAATATTATCATACGATAAATAATCGTATTTGTCAAGTAAAATAATGAGTTTAGTCACTTAATCTACGCCGTTTCTTTTGATAAAGTTACGTCAAAAGGAGCGTGCAATGAAATCACAAAAAATATTGCTTGGGCAGAGGATAAGGGGCTTAAGGAAGGCGAAAGGCTATACACAGGAGAAACTAGCCGAAATGGCTAATCTCGATTACACTTCCATTGGCGCCATTGAGAGGGGGGTATTTGCACCTTCATTGGATACGGCCCATAGACTGGCTAATGCACTGAAAATAGACATTGCGTTCCTTATAAAAATCCCAAAAGGAAAGGCTTTAACTGAAAAAGAGATAATGATCGCCAGAATAAACAAACAACTTGAAACTACAGATGTCTGTTCCATAAAATTCATAGACAGTATCATTAAAGAGTTGATAAGATGGGCAAAAAAGAA
>DHHE01000051.1 GCA_002403115.1 bacterium UBP2_UBA4780
AAGCAGAGGCACGAGCACATCGCCGCGGTCATCAAGTCCGAGGAGGAGCGTTTCGGAGAGACTCTGGACCAGGGGCTGGCCCTTTTCGACCAGATCACCGCCGGAATGGCGAAGTCTAACAAGACGATTATATCCGGAACCGATGCATTCAAACTGTACGACACTTACGGCTTCCCCCTGGACCTGACACAGGCCATGTCCTCGGAGAAGGGGCTTACCGTCGACCTCGAGGGGTTCGAAAAGTCGATGGAAGGTCAGAGGGAGCAGTCCCGCGCCGCCCGTGGCGAGGTGGAGTTCTCCTGCAGCAAGGACGCGGAATACCCCAACTGCATCTTCGTGGGCTACGAGTGCCTGGAGGCCAAGACCCGCATCACCGGGATCTTCCGCAAGGAACTTACCTTGGACAGGTCCGAGAAGGGGATGACGGTGGACGTCACCCTGGAGGACACCCCGTTCTACGGGGAGAGTGGGGGACAGGCCGGGGACGTGGGGGCCATAGAGTCGAAAGACGGAAGCTTGAAGGTCGAAGGAACGGTAAAGGCGTTCAACAAGGCCACCGTCCACCGCTGCCAGGTGATCTCGGGGACGATCAAGGTCGGCGACCAGGTCTCGGCCATGGTGGACTGCCAGGCCAGGCTGGCCACCGCCCGCCACCACACCGCCACCCACCTGCTGCAGTCGGCCCTGAGGCAGATCCTGGGCAAGCACGTCCAGCAGCAGGGCTCGGCGGTTGATCCCCAGAGGCTGCGCTTCGACTTCACCCATTTTGCCGCGCTCGATCCCATGCAGGTCCAGCAGGTCGAGGAGCTGGTCAACCGCCAGGTGATGGAGGACCTCCCGGTCGAGGCCGGGCACATGAAGCTGGCCGAGGCCCAGGCCCAGGGGGCCATGGCCCTGTTCGGCGAGAAATACGGCGAAGAGGTGCGGGTGGTCAGCTGCGGCGACTTCTCCAAGGAGCTGTGCGGCGGGACCCACCTGCGGCGCACCGGGGAGATAGGGCTGTTCAAGATAATCCGCGAGGAGGCCATCGCCTCCGGGGTGCGCCGCATCGAGGCCGTGGCCGGGGTGCCGGCGCTGCATCACATCCGAAAGAGCGAGCAGCTGCTGGACGAGGTCCGCGACCGGCTGAAGGCCGCGCCCGACGAGGTTGTCAAGAAGCTCAACGGCCTGCTGGAGGAGCTGAAGGCACTGGAGAAGGCGAAAAGGGAGGCGGCCAGGAATCAGCAAGGGAGCCTTATTGAAAGCCTTGTTCAAGAGGTTGGAGACGTTGGAGAGGTTCGATTCGTTTGCCGGGCGTTGGAGGGGTATTCGTCCGACGAGCTGAGGGAGTTGGCGGATTCGCTCAGGAAAAAGCTGCCGGGCGGGGTGGCGGTTCTGGCCTCGGCCGGGGAGGGCAAGATGAGCTTTACCGTGGCCGTGGGAGACGAACTGATAAAGGCGAAGAAGTTCTCGGCCGGGGACCTGGCCAAAAAGCTGGCCGCGGCCACCGGCGGCCGGGGCGGGGGGCGGCCCCAGCTGGCCCAGGTGGGAGGCAGGGACGACGGAAGGCTGGCGGAGCACGTGGCAAAGATGGCGGAATACCTGTTTGGCTGATACTCTGCGCCGCGTCATTCTGAGCATGGCCCCTTGCCTGGCCTGCGAAGAATCTAAATAGTATTAGTAATGACGGATTTCTATGTTTACATTCTCTCGAATCATTCCAGGACACTGTACACGGGGGTGACCAATAGCCTTGAACGCAGGCTTGCAGAACACAGGGCGAAAGCTATTCCGGGCTTTACCCGCAAGTACAATCTGACTAAACTGATCTACGCCGAGCGGTTCGCGTGCGTCAAAGACGCCATCTCAAGGGAAAAACAGATCAAAGGTTGGACTAGGGCTAAAAAGATCAAGCTGATTGAATCGGTTAATCCCGGTTGGAAAGACATAAGTATCGACTAGCAACACCCATAATCAATCAGATCCTTCGATGGTTAGGCATGGTGCGCGCCTCAGGATGACGCAAGATCCTTCGATGGTTAGGCATGGAGCGCGCCTCAGGATGACGTTGTAAAGTCAGGCATAGAGTATGACTCAGGATGGCGGAGTATCTTTTTTAAACCACGAAGGCACAAAGAACACCAAGGTCTCTTTTCTTGTTAAAGATTATAGTAACCCGCCAGCTCTGCGGACAGTGCGGCCTGTGCTCAGGGGCCTGCCCGGCGCTGGCCATCGTCCTCCACGGCTGGGGGCTGGAGATCGACCAGGAGAAATGCACCGGCTGCGGGCGATGCGTGACGGTGTGCCCCACCGGGGCGCTTCGGCTAGCAGATAAATCTGAAAAACTAAATACAACCACCCCATAATCCCCTCCTTGATTAAGGAGGGGAACGAGGGGTGGTAGAAATGTGCTAATGATCTACGAATACCTGCTCAAAACCGCCAGGGCCAAGGGCTCGTGCTTCCTGGTGCTGCTGGACCCGGACAAGCTGTCGCCGGCCGGGGCGGCCCGGGCCGGGACGGCCTACCAGAAGGCGGGAGTCGACGGGATCCTCTTCGGCACCAGCCTGATGCTCTCCAACGCGGTGGACCGGACGATCGCCGCCCTGAAACGGGGATTCAAGCGGCCGGTGATCCTCTTCCCGGGCAGCGCCTATCAGGTGTCCAAGAAAGCCGACGCCATCCTCTTCATGTCGCTGGTCAGCGGCCGGAATCCGAATCTGTTGATAGAGGAGCAGGTGAAGGCGGCCCCGGCGGTCAGGGATTCCCGGCTGGAGGCCATACCAACCGCCTACATGCTGGTGGAGTCCGGCAAGCTGACCGCGGCCGCCTACATGAGCCACTCGGTGCCCATACCCTCGGACAAGCCGGACATCGCCAAGGCCCACGCCCTGGCGGCAAGATACCTCGGCATGAGGCTGGCCTACCTGGACGCGGGCAGCGGGGCCCAGAACCCGGTGCCGGACCGGATGATTTCCGAGGTCGCCGGGTACTCCGGGCTTCCGGTGGTGGTGGGTGGCGGCATCCGGACGCCGGAGCAGGCGGCCCAGAAGGCCCGGGCCGGGGCCATGGCGGTGGTGGTGGGGAATGCGCTGGAGAAGAGGGGGGGATTCCGGGCGGAGGAATACGCCAGGACCATACACTATAAATAAATAGATAGGAAAAGTAATGAAGGGCGTCATCCTTGCCGGCGGCCTGGGGACCAGGCTCAGGCCCTTGACCAGCATCACCAACAAGCACCTGCTGCCGGTGTTCGACCGGCCCATGATCTACTACCCCATCCAGACCCTGGTCGAGGCCGGCATCAAGGACATCATGCTGGTGACCGGGGGCAACGCCGCCGGCGACTTCCTGCGCCTCATCGGCAACGGCTCGGACTTCGGCCTGAAGCACATGAACTACACCTACCAGAAGCGCGAGGGCGGCATCGCCGAGGCCCTGGGGCTGTGCCGGCACTTCGTTGGCGGCGACCGGGTGGTGGTGATGCTGGGAGACAACATCCTGGACGGGTCGATACGGAAGGCGGTGGCCGACTTCAAAAGTCAGGAATCCGGGGCCAAGATTTTCCTGAAGACGGTGGCCAATCCCCGGGAGTACGGCGTGGCCGAGCTCAAGGGCCACCTGGTGAAGAACATCGTGGAGAAGCCCAGGAACCCCAAGAGCCACTACGCGGTCATCGGGATCTACATGTACGACTCCGAGGTCTGGGACATCCTGAAGACCCTCAAGCCCTCGGGCCGCGGCGAGCTGGAGATCACCGACGTCAACAACGCCTACATCAGGGCGGGCCGGATGACCTACGAGATCGTCAAGGGCTGGTGGGGCGACGCCGGATCTTCCATCGAGGACCTGTGGCGGGTAAATCACTACGTGGGCTCGAAAAAACTCAGATGACCGGGATTGCCCGCGAAACACGCAAAAAACACGAAACGGTTCCGGTCCGATGAGGATTTTGGTCACCGGCGCCGGAGGGATGCTGGGGCGGGACCTGGTCCCGGTTCTCTCGGAGAGGCACCAGGTCGACGGGGTGGACCTCGATGACTTCGACCTGACCGCTCCCGGGGCGGTTCACCAGATCACCTCCCGCCGGCCGGAGATGGTGATGCACCTGGCGGCCATGACCAACGTCGACGGCTGCGAGCGGGACCCGGAGCGCGCCATGCTGGTCAACGGCCAGGGGACGAGGAACGCGGTCGAGGCCTGCCGGGAGCTGGGCATTCCCATGCTCTACATCAGCACCGACTTCGTGTTCGACGGGACCAAAAGCGAACCATATCGCGAGGACGACCCGGTCAACCCGCTGGGGCACTATGGGAGGTCGAAGCTGGCCGGGGAGGAGGCCGTCCGCCAATTACTGCGGGAATATTACATCGTACGCACCTCCTGGCTGTTCGGCCCCAGCGGGAGGAATTTCGTGTCGTCAATTCTAAACAAGGCGAGGGAGAACGGAGAGGTGCGGGTGGTGGACGACCAGACCGGCTCGCCGACCTACACCGCCGATCTGGCAGGGGCGCTGGCGGAATTGACCGAGAGCGATAAGTTCGGAGTCTACCATCTGTCCAATTCCGGATCATGCACCTGGCACGGCTTCGCCTCCGAGGCGGTGCGCCTGGCCGGGATCGACGCCAGGGTGGTCCCGATCAAGTCAACGGAGTTTCAAACCCCCACCAGGCGCCCGGGCTACTCGGTGCTGGGGAATTACAACTGGATCGGAAATTTCGGCCGGCCTCTGCGCGACTGGCGGGAGGCCCTGGCGGATTACGTCAGGCTGACCGAGTTTACTGGAGGAAAACAATGACGCGACAGGCCGATGTTGCCCTGGTGCGCCGGGACCTGGAGGAGAGCGCCCGAAATCTGATACTGGCCGGCAAACAGGCGGCGCCGGCCGTGGCCGAGGCGGCCGAAACCGTATTCGGCGTTTTCAGCAAGGGAGGCAAACTGCTGATCTGCGGCAACGGCGGCAGCGCCGCCGACAGCCAGCACCTGGCCGCCGAGCTGGTGGTCAGGTTCGAGCGGGAGCGGAGGCCGCTGGCGGCGGTGGCCCTGACCACCGACACATCCCTCCTGACGGCCGAGGCCAACGACCACGGCTTCGAAACGGTGTTCTCCCGCCAGGTCCTGGCCCTGGGCAGGAGGGGCGACGCCCTGCTGGCCATCAGCACCAGCGGCAACTCGCCCAACACGGTGGCGGCCTGCCGCCAGGCGCGCAAGCTGGGCCTCAAGGTCATCGGCCTGACCGGGCCCTCGGGCGGCCGCATGGCCCGTCACTGCCATCTGGTCATCAAGGCGCCCGGCGGCCGCACCGCCGCCATCCAGGAGTGCCAGCTGGCGCTGGGGCACGCATTGTGCGGGCTGGTCGAATCCGGCCTGGCGCGGTGATCCCCCGATACGCAAGGAACGGGAACGAATGAAACTTCTGAAGAACGTCGACATAAGGGTGGTGTCCGTGCTGCTGGCATTCCTCCTCTGGCTGCACGCGGTCACCGAGAGGGATTTCACCGTGACCTTCGACTGCCCGGTGGAGCTGGTCAACGTTCCCCATGACCTGGTGCCGGCGGCGACCCTGATGCCGGTTTCCTGCGACATTACGGCCAAAGGCAAGGACATCCTGGCCTTCCGTCTGAAAACACCGCGGGTGGTGGTTGACGCCGGCAGCCGGAAGGCGAGAAACCTGTCCGTCAGGCTGGCCGAAAGCCACCTGGCGATGCCCTTCGGCCTGGAGGCCCCGCACGCCGAGTTCCAGCCGGCCGAGCTATCGGTCAGGCTGGACCGCCTGGCCTTCAAGACGGTGCTGGTGGTGCCGGACCTGGCCGGCCAGCCGGCCGAGGGATTCATAGTCAGCGACTCGACCGCGGCCGAGCCTTGTTCGGCGCGGCTTTGGGGCCCGGAAAAGACGGTGACGCAGACGGACACCATCTTCACCGAGCCGATCAGGATAGACGAGCTGAGGGAGAGCCAGAGGCGCGGCGCGCGCCTGGCGCTGCCCGACCCCCGGAACTACCGGGCCGAGCCGGAGTCGGTCGTGATAAGCCTGGTGTTCGAGAAATCGGGCGAAAGGTTTTTCCGGAACATCCCGCTGTCACTGGCCAACCGCGGAGCCGGATTCCTGGTCGGCTTCTCCCCGGGGACGGTGGACATCGTGGTGGCCGGGCCCAGAATGCTGCTGGAGCGCACCAGACCGTCCGACATCAGGGTTTTCCTGGACCTCAAGGGCCTGGCCCCGGGCGGCCACCGGCTCCAGGCGGTTATCGAGCTGCCGGACAGGATGGAGCTGATAGCCGCCACCCCCCGGACCTTCGAGGTGACCATCAGGTGATCGTCCTGGGCATCGAGACCTCCTGCGACGAGACGGCGGCGGCGGTGGTCGACCAGGGCGGTGTCCGGTCCAACGTCATCCACTCCCAGCAGGTGCACCGGCCTTTCGGCGGTGTGGTGCCGGAGCTGGCCTCGCGCGACCATCTCAGTAAGATCGTCCAGGTGACGCGCCAGGCGCTGGAAGAAGCCAAGGCCGGCCTTGGCGACATCGGGGCGGTGGCGGCCGCCTCCAGCCCGGGCCTGGCCGGGGCCCTGCTGGTGGGAAACTCGTTCGGCCAGGGCCTGGCCCTGTCCATCGGAAAGCCGTTCGTGCCCGTGAACCACATAGAGGCCCACGTCCACGGGGCCATGCTCGGTGACGGAAGCCTTAAGCCTCCTTTCGTGGCCCTGGTGGTCTCGGGGGGGCACACCTCGCTGTTCCACGTCGGGAACGACCTCAGCCTGAGCCTGATGGGCCGGACTCTGGACGACGCGGCCGGGGAGGCCTTCGACAAGGTGGCCAAGATGCTGGGCCTGGGGTATCCCGGCGGGCCGGAGATAGAAAAACAGGCGGCCCTGGCCGAGCCGCCCTGGCCCGGGTTTCCGGTGGCCAGCCTGGGGCCTGAGAGCCTGGACTTCTCCTTCTCCGGCCTGAAGACCGCGGTGCTGAACCGCCTGCTGGCAAAAGGACGGGACTATCTGGAAAAGCTCGAGGCCGGCGAGATCCGGCGCGTCAGCCGGGGGTTCCAGGAGGCTGTGATCGAAGCCGTCTCGGCCAAGGCCCTGAAGGCTCTTGAGGTTTCCGGCTGCCGGGCCCTGGCCGTGGCCGGGGGGGTGTCGGTCAACCGGGCTCTGAGGGCGGAGCTGACGACGCTGGCCGGGAGGCACGGGTTCAAGGCGTCATTTCCCCCGCCCGGCCTTTGCACCGACAACGCGGCCATGGTGGCCTGGAACGCCAGGGCGCTGCTCCTGCTGGACCGGGCCCGGATGCCTGAACCGGCCGTCAGCGCCCGGTCCGCATGGCCGCGCTACCAAAGGCCATGAACTGGCCAAAGCTGATCCTGGCCTCGGCCTCGCCCCGGCGAGCGGAGCTGTTGCGGCAGGTTGGCGCCGATTTCATCGTCAGGATCCCCGTGACCGACGAATCGGCCGGGGGTTCGCCCGGTCCGGCGGCCCTTACGGTGAGGCTGGCCAGACGAAAGGCGCTGGCCGCCCGGGAGTCGCTCCGGGGCCGCCAGGGGGGGCGCGTCATCCTGGCGGCCGACACCGTGGTCAGTTACCGCCATCACCTCCTGGGCAAGCCGGAGTCGGAGAAAGAGGCTGCCGGGATGCTGGGTCTTCTGTCCGGGAAAACACACCAGGTGATAACCGGGCTGTGCCTGGCGGGGCCGGGCGGCAGGATGGCCACGGGCCGCGAGACCACCGCGGTGAAGTTCCGCCGGCTGTCACCGGACACGATCCGGTGGTACCTCTCCACCGGAGAGCACGCGGACAAGGCCGGGGCCTACGGCATCCAGGGGCACGGGGCGCTGCTGGTGGAGCGGGTGGAAGGGTGCTATTTCAACGTGGTCGGCCTGCCGTTGGCCCTGCTGGATCGCATGCTGACAAAGCTTACGGGGGTGGACAGATGATCAAGCCGATCGCCTGGGACAAGGGGGCGGTGGTGGTGCTGGACCAGAGGGAACTGCCCCACCGGGTCAGGTACCTGCGGTGCCGCGGCGTGGAGCAGCTGGCCCGGGCCGTCGAGGTCCTGGCGGTGCGCGGCGCGCCGCTGATAGGCATCGCCGGGGCCTACGGGCTGGCCCTGGGCGTCCGGCGCTCGGCCCCGGGGACCGTAAAGCGTGATTTCCAAAAGGCTCTCCGGCGCATGGCCCGCACCAGGCCCACCGCCGTCAACCTTTTCTGGGCGCTGGAACGGATGGAGCGGAGCTTCCGCGACTCGGCCGAGAGGGGGGGGCGGGCGATGCCCGCCAGGATGCTGGGCGAGGCCAGGAGGATCCACGCCGAGGACGCGGCCATTTGCGCCGGGATCGGCCGGCACGGGGCCGGGCTGATAAAGAAGGGCTCGACCGTACTGACCCACTGCAACACCGGGGCCCTGGCCACCGGCGGCATCGGGACGGCGCTGGGGATCATCACCACGGCGTACGGCCGGGGCCGGGTGAAGATGGTCTACGTGGACGAGACCAGGCCGCTGCTGCAGGGCGCCCGCCTTACCCTGTGGGAGCTTCAAAGACAGGGGATCCCGGCCACCCTGGTATGCGACAACATGGCGGCCGGACTGATGGCCGGCGGCCGGGTGGCTTGCGTGTTGGTGGGCGCCGACCGCATCGCCGACAACGGGGATTTCGCCAACAAGATCGGCACCTACGGCCTGGCGGTTCTGGCCCGGCACCACCGCGTGCCTTTTTACGTGGCCGCGCCCACCACCACGGTGGACGTTGCCGTCAAAAGCGGGGCCGCCATACCGGTGGAACACCGGCACCCGGACGAGGTCACCAGCATCCGGGGCAACCCCATCGCCAGGGCGGGGTCGGCGGCATACAATCCGGCCTTCGACGTCACTCCGGCCGGGCTGGTCACCGCCCTGGTCACCGAGAGGGGGGTGATCCGGCCGCCGTTCGGTTCGCTTCGTAAAAGATTGTCGTTATAGACCCTTATAACAACTTTGTTATTGACAAACACCGGACTAGCCCGTATAATTAAACTGATAACATTCATAAATGGGCAACCCGTCGATCTTTCCGTCCCGGCAGTCTGGATGGGCGAGAGGGATGAGGGGCATGGTTGCGCCCAGAGCCGACACTTTCGGGAGGCAGGAAAATGGCCGATGACAAGATAAAGCTTCTGCCGGAGATCGAGCAGCTCACCGAGAAGCTGCTGGCCGATCCCAAGTCCAGGGTATTCGCCCAGCTGGCCGACGCCTACCGCAAGTGCGGTATGTTCGACGAGGCCATTGACACCGCCAAGAGGGGGTTGGAGATCCACCCCCAATACGCGGTGGCCCACCTGATCCTGGGGCGATGCTATATGTCCAAGAAGATGTACGCCCTGGCCCGGGAGGAATTCGAGCTGACGGTCAGGAACGACCCGCAGAACCTGGTGGGCTTCAGGCTGCTGGCCGAGACCTACGAGCGGCAGAACATGTATCCCGAGGCCGTCAAGTACTACCAGATGGTGCTGGACCTGGACCCGACCAATTTCGACATCGCCGAGAAGGTCGAGAACCTCAAAGGCGCCATCAAGCCGGACAAACCTCCAAAACCGGAGGCCGCCATCCAGCCGCCGCCGGTTTCCGAGCCGGAGCCGCCGGTGGCGGAGCCCGCCCCCGAACCGTTCCCGGCAGAGATGGAGACCGTCTCTCAACCCGAGGCAGAACCGGTTCCCGTTCAGATGGCGTTCGAGCCCGGGGCGGGGGGAACCCCCGAGCCGGCCGAACCAGCCGCCGCGCCGCCGGAAAAGCCGATGGTCGATCCCGTGCCCGATATCCTCCAGGACCTGAACCAGGCTTTGGACGTACCTGAGGCGCCGCCAGCCGAAGAAACCCGGGCGGGATGGTCCCGAATCCCCGGGGCGCCCGCGGAGCCGGCCTTCGCCGGGGCCGGGGAACCGGCCGGGAAAACCGTCGAGCCTTCAGGATCCACCGCCACCCTGGCGGAGCTATACGCCTCCCAGGGGCATTTCGAGAAGGCGATCGAGGCCTACCAGGAGCTGATCGCCTCCGAGCCGGAAAATCAGACCTACAAGGACCGGATGGACGGGCTTCTGGCCAAGGCCTTTCCGGAGATGGGCCCGGCTCCGGAGCTCGGTCCCGCTTCCGGGCCGCCGGACGTGATCCGGGAGGAACCCAAGCAGGAGAAGCCGGTCGAGGAACAGACGGTGGAGCTGACCGGGATGTTCGCCGAGATGGAGAAGCTGGCGGCCGTCCCGGAGCCGGAGCCGCCGAAACCAACAGAGGAATCTCCGAAGCTGGAATCGATGTTCTCCCTGGAGGAAAAACCGGCCCAGCCTGCTCCCGAACCGGCCGCCGCCGCCCTGGGCGCCTTGTTCGCCGAGGAGCCCCAGGCTCCGTCACCGCCGCCAGAAGCCTCCGGGAGCAAGGAGGAGGCGCTTCCCGCCGGCGAACCCGATGAACCCAAGCAAGACACGGTCTCCAGCTTCCAGTCCTGGCTCAACAGCATCCAAAAGTAGCCGGGGCGGACAAGGCGAACCCGTGGGCATGAAATTCACCAACAACCCCAAAAAACCAATGCCGATCGACTACAGGAAAAGGATCTCGGCCGCCAGGGCCGCCTTGAGGGACGGCGGGCTGGACGGTCTGATCGTCACCGGGCCGGCCAACGTCAGGTACCTGTGCGGCTACAGCGGCAGCTCGGGCATGCTATGGGTGTCTCCCAGGGAAACCGCCTTTTTCACCGATTTTCGCTACCAGGAGCAGGTCAAGCGGGAGGTGTCCGCCTCGCGGACGGTGATAATCAGGAGATCCCTGCTGGACGACCTGGTGGAACTGCCGGGGCTTTCAAGGGCGCGCCGGATCGGCTACGAGGCCGGGCACCTGCTGTGTTCGCAGTTGGAGCGGCTCAACAAAAGCCTGTCACCGCGAAAGCTCAAGTCCACCTTTGGGCTGGTGGAGAACATCAGGCAGGTCAAGGACGCCGTTGAGCTGGCCAGGATCGCCGGGGCGGCCGCCATCGCCGACCGGGCTTTCTCCGCGATCGTCAAGTTTTTAAAGCCGGGCCTGACCGAGCGGGCGGTGGCCAACCAGCTGGACTTTCTCCTCAAGAAGTACGGGGCCGACAAGCCGTCATTCGACAGCATCGTGGCCTCGGGGCCGAACAGCGCCCTGCCTCACGCCCAGCCGGGGGACAGGAAGCTGAGGCGCGGCGATTTCCTGGTGCTGGATTTCGGGGCCAAACGCCAGGGCTACTGCTCCGATATGACACGGACGGTCTGCATCGGGAAACCTTCGTCCAGGCATCTCGAGATCTACGCGCTGGTGCAGCGGGCCCAGGCCGAGGGCCTCAGGGCGGTCCGTCCCGGGGCTCAGGGTAAGACGGCCGACGGGACGGCCCGGCTGGTGATCGAAAGCGCCGGCTACGGGAAATACTTCGGGCACGGGCTGGGGCACGGAGTGGGCCTGGAGGTCCACGAGGGTCCGAGGCTGGGGAAGACGTCCCAGGATTTCTTAAAACCGGGCAACGTTGCTACCGTCGAGCCCGGC
Source organism: bacterium UBP2_UBA4780 (assembly GCA_002403115.1). Taxonomy (GTDB): domain Bacteria; phylum Edwardsbacteria; class AC1; order AC1; family EtOH8; genus UBA8901. Next base: position 11,495 of record DHHE01000051.1, read on the forward strand.
GTCTACCTGCCGGGCTGGGGCGGGGTGCGGATAGAGGACCTGGTGGCGGTGACACCGACGGGATGCCGGATACTGACCCGATCGACGAAGAAGCTCATAACGATCAAATAATCCAAGGACGGGAACAGTGGGCAGCACAGCCGATTTCAGAACCGGGATGGCCCTTGATATGGAGGGCCAGCTCTTCTATCTGGTCGAGTTCCAGCACGTCAAGCCGGGCAAGGGCGGCGCCTTCGTCCGCACCAAGCTGAAGAACGTCAGGAGCGGCGCGGTGCTGGAGAGGACATTCCGCTCGGGCGAATCCATCTCCGAGGTGCGGCTGGAGCGCCGCAAGATGCAGTACCTCTACAACAACGGCGGCTTCTACTACCTGATGGACACCGAAAACTACGACCAGGTGCCCATCGCCGAGGAGCAGGTGAGCGGCATCAAGGGCTACCTCAAGGAGAACATGGAGGTCCAGGTCCTCAGCCGCGGGGACGAGGTCCTGGGGGTCGAGGTTCCGCTTTCGGTGGTGCTGGCGGTGACCGAGACCGAACCCGGCTTCAAGGGGGACACCGCCTCCTCGGTCACCAAGCCGGCCAGGCTGGAGACCGGGCTGGTGGTCCAGGTGCCGCTGTTCATAAACCAGGGAGACGTCCTGAAGGTAGACACCAGGACCGGAAAATATTTAGAAAGGGCCTGACGCCATATGGACCTGAGACGCACCCTGGAGAGGATGGTCAAGGACAACGCCTCCGACCTCCACTTGAAATCCGGAATGCCGCCGGTCTTCCGTATCCACGGCAGCCTGCAACCCCTGAACGAGCCGTCGCTTTCCCCGGAGGAGCTTCGCCAGGTGGCCCTGCAGCTGATGCCCAAGGGCCAGGAACAGGTGTTCGCCGACCAGAAGGAGCTGGACTTCGCCATCAGCATCGCCGGACTGGGCAGGTTCAGGGTCAACGTCTACATGCAGCGGAGCTCGGTGGCCCTGGCCCTGCGGGCCATCCCGGTCTCCATCAAGAAGATCGACGAGCTGAGCCTGCCGGTTATCATCAAGGAACTGGCCCTGCAGCACCGGGGGCTGGTGCTGGTGACCGGGACCACCGGCTCGGGCAAGTCCACCACCCTGGCCTCGATGATCGAGCACGTCAATGAGACCGACAGCCGGAACATCATCACCGTCGAGGACCCCATCGAGTTCCTGTTCCGCGACAAGAAGGCCATCATCAGCCAGCGGGAGGTGGGCACCGACACCCTGTCCTTCGCCTCGGCCCTGAAGCACGTGCTGCGCCAGGATCCGGACTTCATCCTCATCGGCGAGATCCGGGACAAGAACACCCTGTCCACCGCGCTCCAGGCGGCCGACACCGGCCACATGGTGATGAGCACCCTGCACACCCTGAACGCCACCGAGACCATCAACCGGGTCATCTCCTTCTTCCCGCCGCACCAGCACGAGCACGTCCGGGTGCTGCTGGCGGCCACCCTGGTCGGCGTGGTCTCGCTGCGCCTGCTGCCCAAGGCCGACGGCAAGGGCCGGGTGCCGGCGGTGGAGGTGATGATCAACACNNCCGACGGTCAAGGACTACCTGATGGACCCGGTCAAGACCCTGATGATACCCCAGCTGATCCAGGAGGGCACCACCCAGTACGGCATGCAGTCGTTCGACCAGTCCATCATGCGCCACTACAAGGACGGGCTGATCACCTACGAGACCGCCATCCAGAGCGTCACCAACCCGGACGAGTTCAAGCTCAGGCTCAAGGGCATCGAGTCCACCGGCGACGGGCGCGGCTGGGGGGCCTTCGAGGGGGGCAAGCACTAGGCATGCTGCTGGACACCCTGATGGTGCCGGCCGAGGCCGGCGAGGGGGCGCTGTCCGGCCGGGCGGCGGCCGTGGTCGACGTGCTCCGCGCCTCGACCAGCATGGCTGCGGCATTGGACGCCGGGTGCCGGGAGATCGTGCCCTGCGGCAGCGTCGAGGAGGCCAGCCGCCTGGCGGACACCCTGGGCCGGTCCAACGTGGTCCTCTGCGGGGAGAGGGACGGCAGGAGGATCGAGGGGTTCGACCTGGGCAACTCCCCGCAGGAGTTCAGGCCGGAAGCGGTCAGGGACAAGACCCTGATCATGGCCACCACCAACGGGACCGCGGTCCTGTCCGCGCTCAAGCAGACCACCATGACGGCGGCGGCCTGCTTCAACAACGTCTCGGCCGTCTACCGGCTGCTGAGGAGGGGGGGGACGGACGCGGTCATCGTCTGCGCCGGCAAGCTGGGGCGGTTCTCCATGGAGGATTTCCTCTGCGCCGGGGCCATCGCCGACAGGGCGGCCCGGGACAAGGGGATGGACCTGAGCGACAGCTCCAGGGCCGCCATGGCGCTGTTCCGCAAGCATGAAAAGAGCCTGGCCAGGGCCCTGGCCAGGACACAGCACGGGGAGTATCTGGCTGGCCTGGGCTTCAAGGAGGACATCGCCCTTTGTTCCAGGATCGACAGCACGGCCACTGTCCCCGTTTTGCAGGACGGCCGCATGGTACGCGCCGCTTAACCCAAGGAAAGGCCTTGGGTTGATTTATTTGATTAAAGCGGTACATGAGAAAAGATAAAAAGAAGAAACCCGCAGTAAAAAAGGACAGGGTCAGGGAGCTTGCCGGATTTTCGCTGATACTGCTGGGGATTTATGTTTTGGCAGGACTGGTCTCGTTCTCGGGGCTGGACAGCCACGCCTGGTCGCAGGACTGGCCGCGCCAAAACTGGGCCGGACCCCCGGGCGACATCGTCTCCCACCTGCTGGTCTCCCTTTTCGGTTATGCCGCCTTTTTGCTGCCGGCCTTTCTGATGATCTGGGGCTGGTTCCTGTTCCGGAAAAAGCGGGTTCTCAAGCTGCTGTGGAACAGCCTGCTGACGGCCGGGGTCCTCAGCTGGGCCATGGCCATCGCGGGCCTGCTGCACGCTCCCTACCACGCGGAGCACCTGCCGGCGGCCGGGGCCTGGGGCGCCCTGCTGGCCGACCTTCTATACAACACCTTCGGCCATGTCGGCTGCTGGCTGGTCCTGTTCGCCCTGATGGGTGTCTGGCTTTTCCTGGGCACCGAGATCAACTTCGCCAACTGGGTCGACCGGCTGAAGGCGGCCCTGCTGCCGAAAAGACGGGCGGAGGCGGAAGCTGCCGGCGACGATGAAGTGAGGCCCGTCAGGGAAACCGTTCAGGAGCTCGAGGAAAGCGGCGAGCCGGAAGCGGCCCCGGCGGCCAGATCTCAGGCCGAAAAGCCGAAGGCGACCAGGGCGGAGAAGCCAAATCCGGCGTCCAGGCCCAGGCCCCGGTCGGCCAGCATCAGCGCCGAGTACCAGAAGGCGTTCCTGGCCCTGCTGCACGACGACCGGGAGAAGGCCGCGGCCGAGGAGGAGGACAAGTCGAACATCCTGCTGGAGAAGCTGGCCGAGTTCGGGGTGGAGGGCGAGATCATCGAGCGCCACTCCGGCCCGGTCATCACCCGCTACGAGTTCAAGCCGGCCCCGGGGGTCAAGGTCAACCAGATAGCCAACCTGTCCGACGACCTGGCCCTGGCCATGCAGGCCTACCGCATTCGCATCCTGGCCCCCATCCCGGGCAAGGGGGTGGTGGGCATCGAGATCCCCAACCGGCACCGCAGCATGGTGATGCTCAAGCCGCTGCTGACCGCCCCGTCCTTCAGCGGCTCGGGCGGACGCCTGAGCATGGCCCTGGGGCGGACCATCACCGGCGAGCCCTGCGTGGCCGACCTGGCCGAGATGCCGCACCTTTTGGTGGCCGGCTCCACCGGCTCCGGCAAGAGCGTCTGCCTGAACACCATCATCACCTCGCTGCTGTACCACCTGGGGCCCGAGGACCTGCACTTCATCATGATCGACCCCAAGCGGATAGAGCTGTCTATTTATAGGGGCATACCCCATCTCCAGTTCCAGTACCGGGTCGATTCCGGCGACCCCTCGGCTGGGCTCGGCACACCGCCCAAGATAATGACCCGCTCCATCGAGGGGGTGGTCACCGACCCCCAGGAGGTGCTCCAGGTCTTCCGGCTGGCTGTCAGCGAGATGGACAGCCGCTACCGGGTCCTGGCCAAGGAGGGCTGCCGCAACATCGAGGACTACAACCGGAAGTCGGGCCAGCGGATGTCGTACCTGATGATCGTCATCGACGAGCTGGCCGACCTGATGCTGTCGCGCGAAGCCGGGGAGATCGAAAGCCGGATCGCCAAGCTGGCCCAGATGGCCCGGGCCGTCGGCATCCACCTGGTGGTGGCCACCCAGCGGCCGTCGGTGGACGTCATCACCGGGGTCATCAAGGCCAATTTCCCGGCCCGGATCGCCTTCCAGGTGGCCTCCAAGACCGACTCCCGGACCATCCTGGACATCAACGGGGCCGAGTCCCTGCTGGGCCGGGGCGACATGCTCTACATCCCGCCGGGCCAGGCCGAGGCGGTGCGGCTGCACGGGCCGTTCATCTCCACCCAGGAGACCGAGAAAGTGGTGGCCTACCTGAAGGAGATCTACGGCGCGGCCGGAAGCTGCCAGGAGGAGCCCGAGGAGGGCAGCGCCGAGGCCGCCCGGCCCGACTACTCCATGGAGATGACCGTGCCCGACGACGGCGGCGGCGGGGAGCGCGACGAGATGTTCGACGAGGCCAGGGCCCTGGTCATCAGGCACCAGCAGGGCTCGGTCTCCCTGCTGCAGCGGCGGCTGAAGCTGGGCTACTCCCGGGCGGCCCGGCTGATCGACCAGCTGGAGGCGGCCGGGGTGGTGGGGCCGTTCGACGGAAGCAAGGCCCGGGAGGTGCTAATCAAAAACGAGGAGGGCGGAGATGCGTAACGCGGCACTGGCGGCGGCCTGCTTTTTACTGGCCGCGTCCTTCGGCGCGGCCCAGGAGCCGGCCGAGGTCATGGCCAAGGTGCGGGAGGCCTACCGGGACGTGGCCGACTTCAGGGCCGACTTCGTCCAGATAACCTGCGACGCCGCCTCGGGAACCTGCACCAAGTTCGAGGGCAGGCTGGAGGCCAAGAGGCCCAACCTGCTGCGGATGGAGGTCAAGAAGCCGGAAAACCAGCTGATAATCTGCGACGGCCAGAGCCTGTGGGTCCACCTGGTCAAGGACAAGCAGGCGGTGCGGGTGCCGCTGGACCGGACCAGCAACTTCCTGGTGTGGCTCAGCCCGCTCAACAAGCTGATCTCGGCCAAGGTGCGCAACGGCTGCCTGGCCAACGGCGATTACCAGATCTGGCTGGACCTGCCCGAGATGAATGACCTGTTCAAGGAGGTCAAGATTCTGGTCAACAGACAGTCGTACATCATCACCGGGCTGGACGTCACCGACGTCAACGACAACACGGCCGAGTACCGCTTCATTGGGACCAAGCTGAACGCCAAGCCCAAGGACGACAGGTTCAAGTTCACCGTGCCCAAGGGGGTGAGCCTGATAAACACGGAGTAAATAGTCAGCCTTCCTGAAAGACGTTTTAAAGCCCCCGTTCCTAATGAAACGGGGGCTAGGCATAAGAGTATGCTTCTATCGGATTTTACCTGTCAACCTGCCAGCCAACTTTCCGGCGGCATCATTTACCACCGATCTGATGTCGCCTTTTCCCGATGCCTTGACCGACTCCATGGCCACGATCTTTCCGTCGCGGCAATCGTATAGTTTGCCCAATAACTCGATGCGCCTTTTTTTAAATTCTATGTCGCCCTCATGATAATCGGCCACCAGCCCGGTTATAAGATAATCGGCTTCCAAGGCTAACCCGAGTTTGACCATCTGAGTAACGCTTAGCGAGTCGCTTCTGGGGTATCCTCCGTCTTTGCATACCGCCCAGATTTGGCCGGCGTCCACGGTCCGGTACTTGTTTTTGAGTATGATGCGTTCTCTTATCCTTTCTGATGTCAGCCTGATTATGCGTGACGGCGCCGGGCTGATGTTTACAAACTCGAGAACGGCAATACAGAGAACCTTAGGCGCTGCTACAGTATCCGGCGTGGTGCCGCCCGATATATATGCAATGGGTTCTGTTTTAGGCGCGGGCTGCGATAACGCTAAAAAAGGCATCATCACGCCAATAAAAACCGGTAAAGCTGTTAGTTTCATAATCACTCACCGCCTAAAATATGGGGGGTGATATAGATCACAAGTTCACTCTCGTCGGATGTGCTCGAGGTCTTGGAGAACAGGGTTCCCAGGAACGGGATGTCACCAAGAAATGGAATTTTCTCCTTGCTGCTGGCAGAGCTTTTCTGTATGAGGCCTCCGATTACGATCGATTCCCCATCCCGGAGCCTGATGGTCGTGTTCACGGTGCGCCGGCTTATCTCGGGCAGGCCCCCGGCGCCTATGCCTGAGAGATTGGACACCGTGGGGCGGATCTCGGTGGTGATCTCGCCCGAGGCCGCCACCCAGGGGACGATCTCCAAGGTGATGCCGGCGTCAATTGAATGAAGCTGGGTTATGGTGCCCTGAGGTGTTTGTGACGAGGTTTGATAATAGCGAATCCAACCTACGTTTATATTGGCCTGATTGCCATTTAATGTAGTAATCCGAGGCCTGGCCCTAACCTTGGCCTTGCCGGCCACCTCCAAGGCGTCTATGGTCAGCATGAAATCAGCGGGCAGCTTGCCCAGCGAGCCCATGCGAAGCCGTCCGGCGATCTCATCCAGCGCATTGTTCAGATCGTTGCCGTCATAGTTTTGGGTGAACCTGGGGAATATCAGCCGGGTGGTGTCGGGTTTGAAATAGCCGCCCTTAAAACCCAGCTCCAGCGTTGAGCGCTTTGACAGCTCGACTACCAGGCATTCTATGGTGACCTGGGGGGAAACGATGTCGATCTGGCCCAGGAACTCACGCAGTTGTTGCATCTGGTCCTCGGTGCCGGTCATTAGCAGGGCGTTCTGCTCCTTGATGACCTTGATGTTCGCCTGGCTGATCGAGGCTGGCAAAAGCGACGGTATCCCGTCGGCCTTGATATGATTGAGTTTTAACAGTTCGGTTTTTATCAATGCCTGGGCGGCCACCGAACTGGGGTTCTTGTCACCCACCAGGAAGATGGGCTTGCCGGAGACGTGGATCGGCTCGACGCGCTTATAGGTGTAATTTGTTCCCTGAAAGACCAGCTTAAGGGCATCCTCCAGCGGCATCTTCTCGATCTTGGCGTTGACGCTGCCGCGGATGTCGCCATAGGTGACGATATTGAACCCAGCCTGGGCAGAGATCTCCTGCATCAGACTGCCCAAGTCGGCATCGTTCACATCGATTGTGGCCAGGAACTGTGAGGGGGCAGTGCTGTCGGCGGCCTCGTAACGGTCGACGGTTACCGCCATAGATTTTCTCCGGCCCGGGTCGCCTCCGGCTTTGGTGACCTCGTAGATGCCTGCCCGCTTGCGCAGCAGATAGCCGTTGGCCGAGAGAAGGGAGGTTAGGCCGGTTTCCACCGGGATGTTGTGCAGCAGGCCGGAGATGTCGCCCCGGACGCTCTGATCGGCCACGATGTTGATCTTGCCCTGGGTGGAAATCTCCCGGATAACCTCCTGGATGTCCTTGCCCCTTACGTCCAGCCATAACCGGTTGTCCTCGATCCTGATGTTTATGTACTTGCCGGGATCGAGCTTCTTGATGTAGTAGATCTCGCCTTTCTGTTCGATGGAGAAGCCATTAGATACGAGCATGGTGCGGAGCCCATCGAGCAGGGGCACATCGTCGAGGTGGATAGTGATGTTTCCCGACACGTTGGGGTCCATCACCAGATTGATCTTGAACTTCGTTCCGACGGCCCGAAGGATGTCCCTGATGTCGGCTTCCTTGAAGTCCAGGGTCAGCTTTTGCTGGCTGGTAAGCGGGGGAGCTGCTAAGGCGGAAAAGAAAACCGAAGCCAGAAATATGACAATGATGGCGAGTTTAGATTTCATAATAGCTAAAACTCCATAAAACACAGTTAATAATACAAAATAAAGTAAGTATTTTCAAGTGGAAAATATAAATAATTTAAGAATAATTAGTTAATTACTTGCGAAGGCTATATTTATTA
>DHHE01000093.1:0-1682 GCA_002403115.1 bacterium UBP2_UBA4780
TGGTCAACAACGCCGGCGTCACCCGCGACAACCTGATGATGCGGATGGACGAGAAGGACTGGGACCTGGTGCTGGACGTCAACCTCAAGGGGGCCTTCCTCATGATCAAGGCCGTCTCCCGGGTGATGATGAAGCAGCGCTCGGGCCGCATCGTCAACATCTCCTCGGTGGTGGGGCTGATGGGCAACGCCGGACAGGCCAACTACTCGGCCTCCAAGGGCGGGCTCATCTCGCTGACCAAGTCGGTGGCCAAGGAGCTGGCCTCGCGCGACGTCACCTGCAACGCGGTGGCCCCGGGATTCATCCAGTCGGCCATGACCGACAAGCTTTCTGACGAGGTCAAACAAGCCTACTTCAAGGCCATCCCATTGTCGCGCTTCGGCACGGCCGATGACGTGGCCAACCTCGTCGCCTTCCTGGCTTCCGACCAGGCGGCCTACGTCACCGGGCAGGTGATGCAGGTGGACGGCGGGCTGGTGATGTGACCCGGTACCGTCATGCTGAGACGAGCTTCAATGCCGGGCTCCCGAAGCATCTGACGAACAATCCGGGCAGATCCTTCGGATGTGAGGCACGAAGCCGATCCCTCGACAGGCTCGGGACAGGCCTCAGGATGACCCGGTTAAGAAGGCATATTAACATAGTATAGCTAAATCCAACCAAACAAACCCCAAACAAAGGAGGCGACCCCATGGCAGTAGTAGACGACGTCAAGAAGATCATCATCGACCGGCTGGGCGTGGACGCGTCCCAGGTGACCCCCGAGGCCTCGTTCATCGAGGACCTGGGCGCCGATTCCCTGGACACGGTGGAGCTGGTGATGGCCCTGGAGGAGAAGTTCGGCATGGAGATCTCGGACGAGGACGCCGAGAAGCTGACCACGGTCGGGGCGGCCATCGGCTACATCGAGAAGAAAATGGCCGAGAAGCAGGGATAGTGAGGCGCTAAACGGGGGATCAATGAGGGGCGCCCCGGCCGCTGTTTGCCGGAACCCGGAAGGCCCGGGCGTCCCGCAAGAAAACCAATGCAGGATATTTCACATATGAAACGTCGCGTCGTGATAACCGGGCTGGGGGTGGTGACGCCCGTCGGCAACACGGTGGCCGAATTCTGGGACGGACTCAAGTCCGGCAAAAGCGGCATAACCGCCATCAGCCGGTTCGACACCTCCAAGTACACTGCCCGGATCGCAGGCGAGGTCAAGAACTTCGACCCGGCGGCCCACATGGACCGCAAGGAGGTCCGCCGGATGGACCGCTACACCCATTACGCCATGGCCGCCTACAAGCAGGCCCTGGCCGACTCCGGGCTGAAGGTCGAGGGCGAGGCGGCCAACCGGGTGGGGGTGATCGTCGCCTCGGGCATCGGGGGAACCGAGACCTGGGAGGAACAGCACCGGAAGCTCATTGAGCACGGCCCGGACAGGGTCTCCCCGTTCTTCGTGCCGATGATGATCTCGGACATCGCCGCCGGGCGCGTCTCCATGGACTGCGGGGCCAAGGGGGTCAACTTCGCCACCGTCTCGGCCTGCGCCTCGGCGGCCCACGCCATCGGCGAGGGCTACTGCAGCATCGCCCTGGGCGAGAGCGACGCCGTCATCTGCGGCGGGGCCGAGGCGCCCATCACCCCGCTGTCGCTGGCCGGGTTCTGCGCCATGCGGGCCCTTTCCACTAGAAACGACC
>DHHE01000093.1:1767-3682 GCA_002403115.1 bacterium UBP2_UBA4780
GCCACCGCCGACGCCCACCACATCACCGCCCCGGCCCCGGGGGGCGAGGGGGCGGCCCGGGCCATGAAGAGGGCGCTGGCCACCGCCGGCCTTGCCCCCGAGGATATCAGTTACATAAACGCCCACGGCACCTCCACCGAACTGAACGACAAGTACGAGACGGCGGCCATCAAGTCGGTTTTCGGGGAGCACGCCGGGAAGCTGGCCGTCTCCTCAACCAAGTCGATGACCGGGCACCTGCTGGGGGCGGCCGGCGGAGTGGAGCTGGTGGCCACGGTCCTGTGCATGACCAACGGCCTCATCCACCCCACCGCCAACTACGAGACGCCCGACCCGGAGTGCGACCTGGACTACGTGCCCAACCAGGCCCGCCAGGCGACCATCAGGGCCGCCCTGTCCAATTCCTTCGGCTTCGGCGGGCACAACGCCTGCCTGGCGGTGAGGAAGCTGGAATAAACCGGCTGACGTCCCGATCAAACATCATCCTGAGGATAGCTGCCGGCACTGAATACGAAGGTTCTGATGCGGTCCGGCGATGGTCGGGCACGGTGCTTGACTCGGAATGACGGAGTGGCAATTGATAAAAAGACTTCTGGGACTAAGGAAAAACCACCTTTCGCAGGGGCGGCGCGAGGCGCTGCGCAAGATCAGGGAGCGCCTGGGTTGGCGCGTCAAGAACCCGGATCTCTACCTGCTGGCCCTGCGCCACCGATCGGCGGCCCCCAGCCATCTGGAGTCCTTCGAGCGTCTGGAGCTCCTGGGCGACGCGGTGCTGGGCCTGGTGGTCTGCGAGCACCTCTACCGCACCCGGCCGTCCGAGGACGAGGGCAAACTGACGGAGATCAAGTCGCTGATCGTCAGCAAGAAGGTGCTGGCCGGGGTGGCCCGGGAGCTGGGGCTGGGCGAGCTGCTGGAGATGTCCTCGGAAGAGCACGCCACCGGCGGCCGCAACAAGGAGAACGTCCTGGGTGACGCCATGGAGTCCCTGCTGGGCGCCTACTACCTGGACCGGGGGCTGGCGGCGGTGAGGGACTTCCTTAGGCAGAGCTTCCTGTGGCGGATCGAATACCTGATCACCGACAGCGCCCACCTCAATTTCAAGGGCATGCTCCAGGAATACATGCAGACGCACGCCGACCGGCGCAGCGCCCGCTACCATCTCAAGGCGGAATCCGGTCCCAGGCACCACCGGCTTTTCGAGGTGGAGCTGAAGCTGGACCGCAAACGCTACGGCATGGCGGCCGCCCGCAGCAAGAAGGAGGCCGAACAGATGGCCGCCAAGCAGACCCTGGAGAAGCTGAAGGAGGAAACGCCGGGCGCCAAGCCGAAGCGCCCCTCCCGGGGCCGGTAGGGGCAGAACGGAATTTGTGCGGGATTGCTTCACTTCGGAAGCGCGGCCAGCAGCCATACTCATTGCAGGCTCCCGCAAGGCGCGGCAAGGCTCGCAATGACCGCAGCATCATGAGTAGAGGAGGAGTAACATGAACTATTTCCTGACCGAAGAGCAGCAGATGATCAGGGACCTCTGCCACAAGATCGGGGCCGAGAAGATCAAACCGGTGCGGGAGCATTACGACGAGACCGGCGAATTTCCCTGGGACATAATCAAGCTGCTGGCCGAGGCCGACATCTGCGGGGTTTACATCCCGGCCGAGTACGGGGGGCTGGGCGGCGGGGTGATGGAGATGGTGATCGCCACCGAGGAACTGTCCCGTTTTTGCGGGGGGATTTCGCTGTCATTTGCCGCCACCGGGCTGGGCACTTTTCCCATCATCCTGTTCGGCACCGATGAGCAGAAGAAGAAATACCTGCCGGACATCGCCAGCGGCAAGAAACTGGGGGCCTTCGGCCTGACCGAGGCCAACGCCGGGTCGGATGCCGGAGGGATCCAGACCACTGCCGTCAGGGACGGCGA
>DHHE01000093.1:3823-5529 GCA_002403115.1 bacterium UBP2_UBA4780
TTCGACAACTGCCGGGTGCACATGAGCCAAGTTCTGGGAAAGGAGGGCATGGGGTTCCTGGTGGCCATGGGGACGCTGGACCGCACCCGGCCGGGCGTGGCGGCCCAGGCCCTGGGTATCGCCCAGGGCGCGCTGGACGAGGCGGTCAAGTATTCCCGGGAACGGGTGCAGTTCGGCAAGCCGATCTCGGCCTTCCAGGGGGTCCAGTTCATGCTGGCCGACATGGCCATGAAGCTGGAGGCGGCCCGGGCCCTGGTCTACGCCACGGCCCGAATGATCGACTCGGGGGAGAAGAAGTTCGCCAAGGAGAGCGCCATGTGCAAGTGCTTCGCCTCGGACGTGGCCATGGAGGTGACCACCAACGCCGTCCAGGTGCTGGGCGGCTACGGCTACATGAAGGAGTACCCGGTGGAGAAGATGATGCGGGACGCCAAGATCACCCAGATCTACGAGGGCACCAACCAGATCCAGCGGACGGTGATCGCCTCCAACCTCATCAAGGAGGCGGCCGGATCCAAGGAATAGTGGAGTAAGCGGTTTAGAAGCCCGGGTTTAAAAACCCGGGCTTCTTATTATCTTGCTTTTACGGCCAACCGATAGTAAAATAGAACGTGCAGGGACGCTGGCGCCAAGGGCCTTTTATAACGGGGATCCCGAAAATCTGCGAACTTGATGAGAAAAGAAAATCAGACCTGGAAACTGTCGACAGGTACTGCTCGGTGTACAAGGGGTATATAGACGTCTTGATGCTTACCGGCGGCTACGAAAAGGCCTTGGAGATGGCCGGCAAGGTCGCGGCCGTAGCCAGGGCGGTTGGAAACCCAGGGATTGAGGCTTACGGCCTTCAGACCAAAGGTCACGCGTACTTCCGCCTGGGAGACTATCCCCGGGCATTGGAACAGATAGCCGAGGCCGGCCGCATTAGGGAGGTAATCGGGGACAAGCAGGGTCAGGCGGAGAGCCTTCTGAACAAGGGCAATATTCACGCCGGACACGGTGAATTTACAAACGCAATGGAATGTTTCACCGGTTCCCTGTCGCTCTACCAGGAGTCCGGCAGCCGGCAGGGGGAAGCGGCCAGCCTGCTGAGCATAGGCAACATCCACTACTGCCAGGGGGATTACGACCGGGCGCTGGAATGCTACCGACGGTCGCTCGAGATCAGGGAGGAAATCGGCGACCTGATGGGCCAGACCAAAAGCCTTCACAGCATCGACAATGTCCACTATTACCGGGGGGAGTTCGACAAGGCGCTGGAGTTCTCGTGCAGGGCGCAGAAGATCAGGGAGAAGATCGGCGACCGGGCCGGGCTGGCGGCCGGCGCTGCTTAACAGCAGCAACATACACCAGGTGCGCGGGGATATGGAGAAGGCCCAGGAGGAGGCCGAGCGGTCCCTGGACATACGCCGGGAGACAGGGGAGAGGGCGGGAATGGTCGGATGCCTCAACGTCATCGGCGGCATCCAGGCGCAGAGAGGCGATGTCAGCCGATCACTGGCTACATACAGAAGGTCCCTGGGTATCCAGGAGGAGATGGGGCACCGGCTTGACAGGTGCGAGACCCTGTGTTGCATAGGCAACGCCCTGATAGCCCAGGGCGGAACCGGCGAGGCCGGCGAACTGCTGGAACAGGCAATGAAGCTGGCACTGGAGCTGGGATCGGCGGCCGACGAGGCCAAGTGCCATGAGGTCCGGGCCAGGCTTGA
>DHHE01000235.1:0-7504 GCA_002403115.1 bacterium UBP2_UBA4780
ATGGCTATCGAAGGCCCCATAAAAGAGCTGAACCTGATGGACCTGTTCCAGCTGCTGGCCATGTCCCGCAAGTCGGGCGTGCTGACGCTGGACTCCACCCAGAACGTGGGCCAGGTCTTCTTTTCCAACGGCAACATCACCCGGGCCACCCTGCAGCAGGGCGAGGAGAAGCTGGGGCAGATGATGGTCCGCGACGGCAAGCTGTCGGCGGGCGAGGTGGACTCCCTGCTGATGGAGCAGGCCGGGCGCAAGCCCCGGAGACCGCTGGGGTCGCTGGCGGTGGAGATGGCCAGCCTGCCCAAGAACGTGGTGATGGAGAAGCTGCGGGCCCAGGTGGAGGACGTGGTGGCCATCATCCTGGACTGGCACGACGGCTACTTCCGCTTCGAGGAGATGGAGCTGCCGGCCGACCTGGACCTGGGGTTCTCCCTGGTGACCGAGAACGTCATCATGGAGGTCTCGCGGCGGCTGGACGAGTGGTCCAAGATCAGGTCCCGGCTGCCCGACCTGGACATGGTGCTGGTGCTGTCCCCGGTCTCGGACGTCACCACCGGCAAGCTGGACATCAGGCCGGAGGAATGGCTGATCCTGGCCTCGATCGACGGGCGGCGGACGGCCCGGCAGGTGATCCAGACGGTGGGCGGCGGCGAGTTCGAGACCGCCAAGGTGATCTACGGCCTGATCGCCACCGGGCTGGTGAGGGTCACCGGGCGCCGGTCCCCCCTGGAGATGGAGGTGCAGCAGCCGGTCCGGGACCCGCTGGCCGGGGGGGTGGCGAAGCTGAGGGCGGGCGACGTCAAGGGGGCCATCGAGGACTTCGCCAGGATACTGCAGCAGGAGACGGACAACCCCGGCGCCCACCTGCACCTGGCCGAGGCCTACTACCAGAGCGAGTCGTTCGACGAGGCGGTGATGGAGTACAAGCTGGCCAGCCAGGGCCAGGACAACGATCCGGAGATCAACTACCTGCTGGGCTACACCTACGCCAAGCTGGGGAGGCTGGAACTGGCGGTGGAGCGCTGGGAGAGGTACCTGGCCTACGCCGGGAGCGAGGCCCGGGCCGAGGAGGTGCGGGACCTGGTGCGGCTGGCGGTCAGATGGGCCGAGAGGCTGGAGCAGCGGGCGCCGGCCTGGGCCGCCTCCAAGACCAAGGCGGCCCCCGCCGGCAAGTCCGCCGCCGGGGACGACCAGCTGCCGGCCGAGGCCAAGGCCTGGCTGGAGCGGATGCGCAGCGCCCGGCCGTTGAAGAAATGACCCGTCCACCGATCCGGCATTCTGCGGTGGAAAGCTCGGGATTGGCGGATGGCTTCCGCGATGCGGGCAGAGCCTGATGATGTTTGAACCGTCCCGATATCCCCTCCGTGGACGAGCCGGGGACCCGCCTTGGCGGGGAGGGGAACGAGAGGCGTTCGACGCGGCGCTCACCGGCCGGGCGTTGATTGAAACCGCGGTCCGAAAACGAGTAAACCTCATGAACCGACACGACAATGGCTGAGACAACCCCCAACGGGCGAACGCCCGAACAGCTGGTCAACGACCCGTCCTCGCAGCTGTTCGCCTCCCTGGCCGACTTCTACCGCGAGAACGGCCTGCTGCCCGAGGCCATCGAGATCTGCCGCACCGGGCTGGATAACAACCCGGACAACCTGGAGGGGCGGCTGGTGCTGGCCAAGTGCTTCTTCGCCGCCAGGGATTTCGGCAGCGCCCGGGAGCAGGTGACCAGGGTGCTGGCTTCGCATCCGGAAAACACCAAGGCCAAGAAACTGCTGGGGGAGATCGATCGCGAGGACAAGCCGGGCGACGCCCCCCAGCCGCCGGCCCCGGCCGCGCCCCTGGCGCGCGAGGCCGGGCCTTCGCCGGCCGGGGCCAGGCCGAAGCTGGAATACGCCGAGCCGGAGGCCCCGGCTGAAAAGCCAGGGGAGGCCGAGACCGCCGAGGTTCCGCCGCTCCCGGCCGCCGCTCCATCCATCGGCCTCCTCGACGGAGCTCGGGACATGCCTGCTCGGGACCCGGGGCGGGCGCAGGAGCAGGCAGCGCCTCCGGCCGACAGGGGCCAGCAGACCATTTACAGCCGGGTGCTCCAGGACCTGGTGCAGACCCCGCAGATCATGGCCGGCCTGCTGGTGGACGAGTCCGGCTTCGTGGTGGCCAGCGCCTACGATCCCAAGTCCCAGGCGGCGGCCGACGAGGAATCGTCCGGGGCCCTGGCGGTCTCCATCTTCAAGACCGGCCGGGAATCCATGCAGCGGATCCGGATGGGGGAGCTGGAGAAGATAGTAATCGACACCGCCTCGGAGAAGATCTTCCTCAACCGGGCCGGCCCCATGCTGCTCCTGGTCTCGGCCGAGACCTCGGCCAAGGTGGGCCTGGTGGCGGTGAACACCCGCCAGGCGGTGGACCGGGTGAGGGGCCAGGGCGCCAAATGAGGCGGAGACTGATAGCATGAAGGACATCCTCAACGACCTGAACGACATTCCCGGCGTCCGCGGCAGCCTGGTGGTGGACCTGGACGGGCTGGTGATCGCCTCCAACCTGATGTCCGGCCTGGAGGAGAGGACCATCAGCGCCATGGTGGCCAACATCAGCAGCGAGATCGTCCGGGCCATGCCCCGCCAGGATGGCCTGTCCGGCGTCCAGCTGCAGGCGGCCGAGGGCACGGTCATCTTCCTCAACGCCCCGGAATGCCTGCTGGCGGTGATCGCCGAGCCGGGGGCCAACATCGGCCTGATCTCCATCAAGATGAAAGCCAGCCTGGAGCGGCTGCTGAAGGTGCTGTAGGCGGGCGACCGACATGACCGGCATCCAGTACGTTTTTTCCGAGGAGACCAGCCAGGGGGTGGAGAAGCACCTGGCGGCCTACCTCAAGGCCTCGCGGTCCCGCTGCGTGCTGCTGCTGGCCAAGAGCGGCCATTTGATATCCCAGGCCGGCTTCTCCGGGACCTTCAACGTCCAGTCCATCTCGGCCCTGATCGGAGGGATCTTCAGCTCCACCCAGGCCCTGGCCAGGCTGGTGGGCGAGGAGAAGTTCACGGTGATGTTCCTGGAGGGCAGGGTGTGGAACGTCTACTTCATCCTGGTGTCCGACCATTTCATCCTGGCCAACCTGTTCGACAAGTCCACGGTGGTGGGCATGGTGCGCAACGCCGCGGTCGAGGCCGGGGCCAGGCTGGAGCCGCTGCTGGCCGGTTCGGTGGTGTCCGACTTCGCCCCGGCCGGGCAGGACGGGGAAGAACCCGGGGAGCCGGGGTCGCCCCAGGACCTGTCCCCCCTCAGGGAGGAGCCGGCCATGCCCGACTTCAACCAGGCGGTGGAGGACGCCCTGTCCAAGCTGTTCAGCTGAAACGCGGCGCGGCAAGATGAGACCGCAGCGGGCACTTCAGGCATCGAGTTTGTCGCGAGTATTCGTCGAAAAGTCTTGTGTTCTGCGCATATCCGGCATGTCGACAAGGGCTTGTCCAGTTTACTAATCACCCGTATTCCGGCCTGTCCGCCGACGAGTCCGCCGCAGTCCGCCACAGGCGGACGAAGGTGGAAGCCCGCCGTAGGCGGGGCTTCCTAACATGATGCCAAACTACGAGTTCATCCTGAGAATTCACGCGCCATGTCTCTGATCAACTACTCCTCGAAAGAGATCACCTGCAAGATCGTCTACTATGGGCCGGGGCGCTGCGGCAAGACGTCGAACTTGCAATACATCTACAGCAAGATTCCCGAGAGCAAGAAGAGCTCGATGGTGAGCCTGGCCACCGAGCGCGACCGGACGCTGTTCTTCGACTTCCTGCCGCTGGACCTGGGGGAGATCGCCGGATACAAGACGCGGGTCCAGCTGTACACCGTGCCCGGCCAGGTGTTCTACAACTCGACCCGGAAGCTGGTGCTGCAGGGGGCCGACGGGGTGGTGTTCGTGGCCGACTCCCAGCTGGACCTGTGGCAGGAGAACAAGGAGAGCGTGGTCAACCTGAGGGACAACCTGACGGCCCTGGGAATGGATCCCTACAAGATACCGCTGGTGATGCAGTACAACAAGCGCGACCTGGCCAACATCCTCCCGGTGGCCGAGATGGACAAGGGCCTCAACTACCGGCACTCCCCGCATTTCGAGGCGGTGGCCACCCAGGGCGTCGGCGTCTTCGACAGCCTGAAGGCCATCAGCGCCCTGGTGCTGCAATCGCTCTCGGCAAAGTACCGGGGGAGATAGAACCCGGTCGAGGCCGACCCGGCCGCCAGCCGGCACGCCGGTTTCCGAACGACCGTCACTGCCATTTTCACCCGCAGCCGAAAACGCCGCCATGCCAGAGACCGAGCCCCACATTCTGACCAGCATCTACCAGTTCGGCAACTTCATCACCGGGCCCAGCAACCGGATGGCCTTCGCCGCCGCCCGGCGGGTGTCCGAGCAGCCGGGGCGGCTCTACAATCCGCTGGTGGTCCACGGCGGGGTGGGGCTGGGAAAGACCCACCTGCTGCAGGCGGTGGGCAACGCCGTCTCGGAGTCCCATCCCGACTGGTCGGTGGTGATGCTGTCCGGGGGGCAGATCAGCCGGAAGGACCTGGACGGGGCCGAGCGGGCCGACCTGCTGCTGATCGACGACCTCCATCTGTGCATCCTGGAGCGGGAGATCCAGATCCGGATGATCCCCCTGTTCGACGCCATGGTGGGCACCGGCCGCCAGATCGCGGCCACCACCGACACCGTCCCCCAGAAGATCGACCGGCTGGATCCCAAGCTGCTGTCGCGCCTGCTGGGCGGGGTGATAGTGGGGCTGAAGGAGATCGACGTCAACGAGAAGGCCCTGATCCTGGCCAGGAAGGCCGGGGCCCGGGACACCGAGATGTCCGAGGAGGCGCTGCTGACCATCGCCTCCCGGGTGCCCTCGAACGTCCGGGAGCTGGAGGGGGCCCTCAACCGGGTCCTGCTTTACGCCTCGCTGTTCGACGGCAAGGTCACCAAGAACATCGTGGACGAGGCCCTGCCGCCGACCGCGGCCCCCGCGGTGGCGGCGGCGGGGGGGACGGGCCCTGACGACCAGGCGCCGGGCGGGGCGGCGCCGGAGGCGGCGGCGGGCGAGTTCGGGGATTTCATCACCGGGCTGGACACCAAGGTGACCGACCTCATCACCCAGGAACAGGACGCCGAGAAGCTGCGCCAGGAGTACAAGGAGAAGCTGTACATCTGGAGGATGAAGGGGTTCAACACCGCCAGGGTGGAGCGCACCCTGGACCAGGACATCTCGGCCGCCACCCGCGAGCACCAGGCCTTTACTGACAACATCGAGAGGCTGATAACGCTGCAGGAGGAATTCGGCAACCTGGCCCCGGCCGCCACGCCGGAGATGATCGCCCGGGTGGAGGCCCTGCTGTTCGATCCGGACAAGGTGGACGAGCTGACCCTGGCGGTCCAGTCCCTGAAGAGGGAGCTGGTCCCGAAGCTGACCCCCCAGGCCGTGCCCCTGCCCCCGCTGGCGGGCCCGGCGCAAGACGCGCCCTCCGAGCCGCCCGCCCAGATGGAGGCTCCGGCGCCCGCCCCGCCGCCCCCGCCGGCCGCCCAACCGGCCGCGGCCCCGGCGCGGCCGGCTCCGGTGCCGCCGGCGGCCCCGCCGGTTCCGGCCATTCTGGAGATGCCGGCCCGGGCCGCCCTGGCCGGGGCCGTCCCGCCAGGGGAGGAGATGGCGGAGGCGGCGCCCGCAAACCTGGGGCTGATCGAGGAGAACTGGCCCAGGGTGGAGGACCGGCTGATGGAGGACATTTAGCCAAAATTCAGTTTTCAAAATGAATTATGAAGCCAGGTCATTGTATTTTGCCAAGGCTGCTCCGCCAAGAAACCGCATTTGTCGCCTGAAATTTTGCATTTGAGCCGATAGATGGCCATCAAGGGATCGTTCTCCGAGGTCAACCTGCCCGACGTCCTCCAGCTTCTGGCGGTGGGGCGAAAGACAGGCTGCCTCAAGGTGACCGACGGGCAGAACTTCGGCAGCATCTACTTCCGGGAAGGCATGATCTGCTACACCAGCCTGCTCAACCGGCCCGACCGCATCGGCGACCGGCTGCTGGCCCGGGGGCTGCTCAATTACAGCCAGCTGGAGGAGGCCCTGCAGGGCCAGCTGAACGAGGGCGGCACCCGCCGACTGGGCGACATCCTGATGGAGAAGGGGCTGGTGACCAAGTCCGACCTGGAGGCCGACATCGCCGGACAGATAGAGGAGACGGTCTTCTACCTGCTGCGCTGGAACGAGGGCGAGTTCTTCTTCGAGCCGGACACCCTGCCCCAGGGCGAGAGCGTCCTGGTGTCGCTGGACGTCATGAACCTGCTGCTGGAGGAGGCGCGGCGCATCGACGAGTGGCGCAACCTCGAGAAGAAGCTTCCCGGCAGCCAGATGGTGCTGGAGCCGGTGGCGGCCGAGCCCTCGCAGCACGCCGGGCTGGAGCTGACCGAGCAGGAGCGCCAGGTGCTGAGCCTGGCCGACGGGCAGCGGACCATGGCCGAGGTCATGGAGCTGTCCCACCTGGGCGAGTTCGCCACCTCCAAGGTCATCTACGGGCTGCTGCTGACCGGTCTGATCAAGCGGGGCAGCGAAAAGGCCAGGCAGACGGCCGGCTGGAACCTGGGGGTGATCGACGAGCACCGCAACCTGGGCATGGCCTTCTACAAGACCCAGATGTACGACGAGGCCAGCCGGGAGTTCCGGCGCATCGTGGAGATCAAGCCGGACGTATTAGACGCCCGCTTCTACCTGGGGCTGATCCACATGCGCAAGGGCGAGTACGCCGAGTCGGCCACGGAGTTCCTGGAGGCCATCGCCATCGACCCCAAGAACCCCTCCCCCTACAACAACCTGGGCCTGGCCCTGGAGGCCATGGGTGAGCTGGACGACAGCCTGCGGCAGTTCCGCAAAGCCATGGACCTGGCGCCCGAGGAGCTGGCACCCAAGGTCAACACCGCCTACCTCCTCTACCGCAAGCGGGAATATCAGGCGGCCCGGGAACTCCTGGAACAGGCGCAGCGGAGGCATCCCGGGATCCCGCTGATCGGCTTCCTGCAGGGGCTGATCCGGCTCAAGGCGGGCGATGCCGAGGCCGCCATGGACTGCTGGCACCAGGCCCAGGCTGGCGGCCGGCCCAACCCGGCGTTGGAGAACAACCTTGGGGCGGTCTGGCAGGCCCGGGGCCAGGCCGAGGAGGCCGAGAAGCGGTACGCGGCGGCCCTGAAGCTGGCTCCGGGCAACCGCACCGTGCTGCAGAACATGTCGGAGCTTTACTACAAGAATTCCATGGCCGCCAAGGCCCTGGAGGTGATGGGGCGGATGGTGGAGATGGACCTGGCCGGATCGCAGGACATGGCCAGGCTGGGCAACCTGTACTTCAAGCAGGGGCAGAAGGACCAGGCGGTGGTCTGGTGGAAGAAGGCCCTGGAGTTGGACCCGCAGAACCAGGTGGTCCGCCGCAACCTGATGCTGATGGAGAAGAAGTGACCCCCAGGGAGAACATCACCGACCCGGAGTTGCTG